>JBHIDG010000205.1:0-5886 GCA_046760025.1 Woeseia sp.
CGTCTTCATCACAGACGCAACGAGAGCCTGGTCTTCCAGCGGCTGAGCATCAGCGCCGACAGACACGCGAACATGGCCGTCGCGATGGCGTATCCGGTGGCGGCTAATTCATTGATTTCCATCGGCGGACAATGGTACCGCAACCACCTCAGTTCAGGTCGTCGAGAAACCCGAGTATCTCGCCGACCTTGTCCTGCATGAGCTTCTCGTCACCGCGGCTCTCGACGTTCAGCCGGATCACGGGCTCCGTGTTGGACGCGCGCAGGTTGAATCGCCAGTCCGAAAACTCGATGCTGATGCCGTCGGACTCATCGACCGACAGGGCGTCCGGGCCGTACTTCTCGCAGATCAGCTTGAGCGCGGTCGCCGCATCCCCCACCTGCCGGTTGATCTCACCGCTGGCGGGAAACTTCCGCATGCGATCGTCGACCATGGCCGACAGGCGCGTGCCGGTGACCGAGACCAGTTGCGCCACCAGCAGCCACGGGATCATGCCGCTGTCACAGTAGTAGAAATCGCGAAAATAATGATGTGCGCTCATTTCTCCGCCATAGACGGCGTCCTGCTCGCGCATCACCTGCTTGATGAACGAGTGGCCGGATTTGCTTTGCACCGGCCTGCCGCCGTTGGCCCGCACGATTTCCAGGGTGTTCCAGGTCAGCCGCGGGTCGTAGATGATCGCAGCGCCCGGCGCCCGGGCCAGCAGGCTTTCCGCAAGCAGTCCGACGATGTAATAGCCCTCGATGAATCGTCCGTTCTCGTCGAAGAAAAAACACCGGTCGAAGTCGCCGTCCCAGGCAATGCCGAGATCGGCTTCGTGATGCCTGATCGCCTCGATGGTCGGCTCACGGTTTTCCGTCAGCATCGGATTCGGTACACCGTTGGGGAATGATCCGTCCGGCTCGTGGTGAATCCTGACAAATTCGAACGGCAGGCGGGGCTCGAGCTGATCGATGATCAGGCCGGCACCGCCGTTGCCGGCATTGACGACAATTTTCAGAGGTTTCAGGTCCTTCGGCTCGACGAACGACAGCAGTTTGTCCAGGTATGGCTGCGATATGTCGGCACTGCTGCGGCCGCCCCTGTGATCGCCGACCAGCCTGTCGTCCCGCTCGGCAATCTCGCGGATGTCGACAAGCCCCGTGTCGCCACTGACCGGCCGCGATCCCTCGCGGACCAGCTTCAGGCCGTTGTAATCGGCAGGGTTATGACTGGCCGTGACCATGATGCCGGCGTCGGCCTGCAGATGGCCCGTGGCGAAATAGACGAGCTCGGTACCGCCCAGACCGATGTCCTGGACCTCGACGCCGGCATCGCAGAGTCCCTTGGCCACCGCCGCCGCAATCTCCCCGCTCGAGGTCCTGATGTCATAGCCGAGCACCGCGCGCTTCGCCTGAAGGTACTCGGCCGCCGCGTTGCCGACCCGTTCGGCAATATCGGCGTTGAACTGATCCGGTATGCGCCCGCGAACGTCGTAGGCCTTGAAGCAGTCAATGGTCATATCGTTCCTGAAAACTCGCCGCCTGCGCGGCGTGTTCCGTCACGTCGTCGTTCCCTCGCGCCCGTATTCATCTTCGAAACGGACGATGTCGTCCTCGCCGAGATAGTCGCCGCACTGGACCTCGATGATGTGTACGGGTTCCGTGCCGTGGTTGGCGATCCGGTGTGTCGCGCCGACGGGGATATGGGTGGACTGATTGACGCCCAGTTCGAACACGTCGTCATTCAGGGTAATCGTCGCCGTGCCCCGGACCACCACCCAGTGCTCCGCCCGGCGATGATGCATCTGTAGCGACAGCACGGCGCCGGGATTGACGATCAGTCGCTTGACCTGGAAACCGTCGTCGGCATCGACGCTGTCGTAGCTTCCCCAGGGGCGAAATACCTGGCGGTGCAGCGACGATTCCTCCCTGTCGGTCGCGTTCAGTTCGTCGACCAGCTGTTTAACGTCCTGCGAACTGTTGCGGTCGGTGACCAGCACCGCGTCTTTTGTCTCGACCACGACCACGTCATCGAGGCCCACTGCGGCAACCAGGCGCGACTCGCTGCTGATGTAACTGTTGTTGCAACCTCGGACGATGGTATCGCCGATGGTGCAATTTCCTTCGGTGTCCTTGTCGGAGATCTCGTGCAATGCCGACCAGGAGCCGACATCGCTCCAACCGGCATCCAGCGGCACCATCATCGCCCGGTCCGTCTTCTCCATGACGGCGTAGTCGATCGAATCGGCCGGACAGGCGAGAAATTTCTCCCGGTCGGGCCGAACGAAGTCCGGGTCGCTTGCGGCCCCCGCCATCGCGGCGCGGCAGGCGGCCAGCACTTTCGGTGCAAAGCGCTCCAGTTGCTTGAGGTAACTGTCCGCGCGAAACAGGAACATGCCGCTGTTCCAGAAGTACCTGCCGCTCTCGAGATAGGCGGTCGCGGTGTCGAGGTCGGGTTTCTCGACGAACGAGACGACCGGCACGGCGGCAGAGGATCCGGCTTGCGCTTCGATATAGCCGTAGCCGGTATGCGCGCTCCTCGGCACGATGCCGAAGGTGACGAGGCTGCCCTCCCCGGCCGCGCCGGTCCCGGCTTCGACCGCCGCATGAAAGGCAGCAGGTTTTTGGATCACGTGATCCGCCGGCATCACCAGCAAGGTCGCCGCATCGTCCCGCTGATGATCGAGAACATGTAAGGCAGCCAGCGCGATCGCGGGCGCCGTATTCCTGCCCGCGGGTTCGAGCAGGATGTCCGCGGTGATGCCGAGGGCCGTGAGTTGCCCGGCGACCAGAAAGCGGTGCGCCTCGTTGCAGACCACGACGGGTTTTGCGGCCAGGCCGGGGAGTCCGTCCAGCCGGCTCACGGTGTCCTGCAGCATCGTCTGCTTGCCGGTCAGCGCAAGCAACTGCTTGGGATACATCGAGCGCGACGCCGGCCAGAGCCGGCTGCCGGACCCGCCGCATAAGATAACTGGTTGAATTATGGACATTTTCCGATTTTGTTCCCGGCCGCTTTGCGATCGCATCGGCCCGCCCGGCGGTCCGGCCGGGCGATCATCCCGGACAGGCGTCAGCCTGCGCCGCTTCCCGGTCGGCCCCGCCCGATGCCGTAATAGGCCAGCCCCTGCGATTCCAGCGTAGTCGGATCATAGAGGTTGCGACCGTCAAAGACGACCGGTTCTGTGAGCGATTCGCGGACCAGGCCGAGATCGGGACTCCGGAACTCCTGCCACTCGGTCATGATGGCCAGCGCATCCGCACCCGTCAGCGCTTCTTCGGCCGACTCGCAAAGCGTTAATGAGGCCTTATCCGGATAAAGCCTGCGAGTCTCGTCCATCGCCTCGGGATCGTATGCCCTGACAGACGCACCGGCATCCCAAAGGGCCTCCATCAGCACCCGGCTCGGGGCCTCCCGCATGTCGTCCGTGTTCGCCTTGAACGCCAGGCCCCAGATCGCGATCGTCCTATCGCCGAGCTTGCCGCCGAAATATTCAGACATTTTGTCGAAGATGCGGCGCTTCTGGCGGTTGTTGACGGCCTCGACATTCTCCAGCAACCGCGCCTGATATCCCGCCGAGGAGGCGGTCCGGGCAAGCGCCCTGACGTCTTTCGGAAAGCAGGAGCCGCCGTAGCCGACACCGGGATAGATGAACTGATAGCCGATGCGCGGGTCCGAGCCGATGCCGAGCCTCACTTGCTCGACGTCGGCGCCGAGGTGTTCCGCCAGATTCGCCACTTCGTTCATGAAACTGATCTTGGTCGCCAGCATTGCGTTTGCCGCGTACTTGGTCAGCTCCGCCGAGCGCACGTCCATGGTGATCATCCGGTCACGGCTGCGGGTAAACGGCTCGTAAAGCGCCTTCAGCAACTCTGCGGTCCGCGGGTTGTCCGTGCCGACGACGATCCGGTCCGGTTTCATGAAGTCGTTGATCGCGTTGCCTTCCTTAAGGAATTCGGGATTGGCGACCACGTCGAACTCGTGCGACTCGCCCCGGCGCTGCAATGCATCGGCGATCGTTTCGGCCACCCGGTCGGCGGTACCGACCGGCACCGTCGATTTATCGACGATGATCCGGTACTCGTCGATGTGCGATCCGATGCCTGCGGCCACGTCCAGCACGTGCTGCAAATCCGCCGAGCCGTCCTCGTCCGGCGGGGTGCCGACGGCGATGAACTGAAACAGTCCGTGCCCCACCCCTTGGGCCGTATCGACGGTAAATTCCAGCCGGCCGGCTGCCTGGTTGCGCCGGACGAAGTCCTCAAGCCCGGGCTCATAGATCGGCATCTCGCCGGCATTGAGACGGCCGATCTTGTCCTCGTCGATATCGACACAGACGACATGGTTGCCCATCTCGGCCATGCAGGCGCCGGTGACCAGGCCGACATAGCCCGATCCGAATATGGTCAAACGCATAGAATTATCCCCGGGATGGAAACTGGTTCACGGCCGGCGGACCGGGCCACTCGGGCCGATGACATCGCGTCGGCCACGGCGTGGACCAGCTCGTGAACCGTCACCGGACGTTGTCGGCGCTCAGTCTTCGTCCAGATCGAGGCGAAAGCCGAACGACCAGCTGCTGAACTCCCCGGACTCGTAGTCCGCGACGATCGACAAGCCACGGATGATCTGCCAGCCGAAGCCGGCGCCGAACAATGTGTCTGATTCAAACAATTTCGTGTTCAGATCGACATCGCCCACGCTGGAATAGCGGCCGTATGCGCGCACTTCGAGATCGTCGTTCAGCATGGCCCGCACACCGATCGCTCCGCCGATGTCCTGCTCGTCGGCGTCGAAGTCCTCGCCCGCGAAGCTGCCGAAGTCGAAGTCCAGACTGTCGTACGAAACCTCGCCATAGATGTCCGTTTGGAATCCGATTGGAATCCTGAGTCCTGCCCCACCCCTGATCGTGGTGTAGTCGAACTCGTCCTGGGACGGAAACTGGCCCTGCGCGTTGGTAACCAGCGCGGCCACATCGATGTCGGTGGATCCGTAATCGATGAACACGTACAGGTTGTGCCAGGTCCCGAACGAGCCCCGGAACCTGACGCCGTCGCCGTCGCTGGCATCGACATCGACCGTCTGGCCGGGAAGCGGCACCTGGGTGCCCAGGCGCTCGACGTCCTGGCCCATGAAGGACAGATCCAGCCAGGAGTAGCGGACCTCCTGAGCCGAAACCGGCGTCGACATCGCGGTCAGCAGGAGAATCCCGGCCAGCCAGCATAGCCGACGAATCAGCCGCCTGCCGTCCAGACCCTGAATTGACGCATGACCTTGCAACGAAGCCTTTTCTAACATCCTCTCAATCCTCATCCTTGCGTTTTACGCGCATCCGGACCCGCCTGGCATGATACCGATGGCTCATCGCCAGGACGAACGCCAGCGACAGCAACAGCCAGACCGCGATCGCGCCGCCGCCTCCGCCGCCCGAACCGGCGGCCGGCGTGACGTTGACGGTACGTGAGATCGGCGTGGCGGCATTGCCCGCGAAATCGGACACATTATACGTAACGGTGTAGGCGCCGACGACGGCGGTATTCACCGGATTATTGACCACGATCCTGGCGCTGATATTGCCGTCGATATTGTCCTGCGCGGTCGCGCCCGCATCGATGTAGTTGGTACCCGACGGCACATCCACGCTGGGCTCGCCCAGGAGCGTCAGGACCGGTGCTACCGCGTCACCGCCGCCCAGATTACCGGCCCCGTCATTCAGATAGACGCCGGCGCCGGCCTGAGGCGCGCCGCCCATGGCAAGGTCCACGCCGCCGTCGTCGAGGTTATCGATCTCGCCGAGATCGGTCAGCACGCCCACGGTTGCACCGGTATCGACGATCTGCTCGCTGTGCAACTGGAATCCACTGCCGGTCCCGTTGCCGGTCCAGATCTGGTGCACGCCGCTGTCAT
>JBHIDG010000206.1:0-5886 GCA_046760025.1 Woeseia sp.
GGTGCGTCTGGTCAGGACCCGGGCGGAGCTCATGCAACAGGCCGTGCCTGCGGGAGAGGGGGCGATGGCAGCGATTCTCGGCCTGGACGACGAGACGGTGTGCGGCTTATGCAGTGATTCAGAACAGGCCGATGTCGCGCAGGCCGTAAATTTCAATTCGCCGGGCCAGGTTGTCATTGCGGGGCATCGGCATGCCGTCGAACGCGCCGCCGAACTGGCAAAGAGCGCCGGCGCCAGACGTGCGTTGCTACTGGCCGTCAGTGTGCCGGCGCATACCAGGCTCATGGAACCTGCCGCCGAAAAGCTGGCTGAAGCACTCACCGGAGCGGAATTTTGTGCCCCTTCGATACCGGTAATCAGCAATGCCGATGTCGTCGCGTACGAAAGTCCGGAGCAAATCCGCAACGGCCTGAAACGGCAACTCATCAGCCCGGTTCGGTGGTCTGAGACGATTGAATTGATGATCCAACAGGGTGCAAGCGGAATCATCGAGTGCGGCCCCGGCCGGGTACTTGCCGGCCTGACTCGCCGCATTGACAGGAGCGTATCGAGTACGTGCATAGATTCGCCGGCGGCGATTAAGGCCTGTTTGCAGTGAGGAATATTCACCATGGATAATGTATTCGCGACTGAAATACTGAATGGGCGGGTCGCTTTGGTTACAGGCGCATCCAGAGGAATCGGGGCCGAAATAGCAAATGCACTTGCAGCGGCAGGTGCGACGGTCATTGGAACTGCGACCAGCGAGGCGGGCGCGGAAAAAATTGCGGCCGCGCTGAGATCGAGCGGCCGGGGCGCAGTCCTCGATATCAACAGTGACCACTCGGTTCAGGCGTTGATCAACGACCTCCAGACCAGGGAGGGAGCGCCGACGATCGTTGTCAATAACGCCGGAATCACCAAGGACAACCTGCTGCTTCGCATGAAAGCAGAGGAGTGGGATGCGGTTATTTCGACGAATCTGAGCGGCGTTTTCAGAGTCTGCAAAGCCACGCTGCGGGGCATGATGAAGGCGAAGCGCGGCAGGATTATCAACATCGCCTCGGTCATCGGTCTCATGGGAAATGCGGGCCAGGCGAACTATGCGGCCGCAAAAGCCGGCATTATAGGATTTTCGAAATCCCTGGCACGCGAGGTAGGGTCCCGAAACATTACCGTCAACGTCGTTGCGCCGGGTTTTATCGATACGGACATGACGCGAGTACTACCGGAAGAGCAGCGTGCCGCCATGCTCGGGCAGGTGCCGCTTGGTCGGCTCGGCGAGGCGCGCGATATCGCCGATTCGGTAGTTTTTCTGGCGTCGGATGCGGCGGCCTATGTCACCGGGGAGACCCTGCATGTCAACGGCGGCATGCTGATGGACTGATCGGGGTCCGGGAAATGCCCGGCAGGCTTCTAGATTGCCAAAAAAGATTCACATACAATACCGTGCCACAGCATGGCCGGGGCTTGAATTATCAAGAACTTACGGCGCAGAATCTCTTATTTGAGGGGCAGGTTCGGCGGCGTGATCGGTTAATAAATGCCGGCTCCACAGAGATCTGGATCGGTTTTTTCGAAGTCTCTTCCCTATAGGAGAAGCGAACACTATGAGCAGTATTGAAGCGCAAGTAAAAAGCATCGTCGCCGAGCAATTGGGTGTCAAAGAAGACGAAGTGACAAACGATGCTTCATTTGTCGACGACCTTGGTGCCGACTCACTCGATACAGTCGAGCTGGTTATGGCCCTCGAGGAGGAGTTCGAGACAGAGATTCCCGACGAAGAGGCCGAAAAAATTACAACGGTGCAACAGGCAATCGATTTCGTTACCGCTCGCAGCAGCGAATCATAATGTCCGGGCGCGGCGAGGGATCGCCGCGCCAGTCCTGCCACAATCAATCGGAAAAAATCTTGAGCAAACGACGTGTCGTAGTCACCGGCATGGGAATCGTTTCCTGTGTGGGCAGCCGAGTCGACGATGCATGGCGGAACATCGTGGAGGGCAATTCCGGCATCGGACGCATTGATGCGTTCGATGTTGATGGATTTAGCACGAAAATCGGTGGTTCGGTCAAGGATTTCGACGTATCACAAATTCTTGCGCCAAAAGAAGCGCGAAAGATGGACCCGTTCATGCACTATGGCGTTGCTGCGGCCAGTCAGGCAATCGGTGACGCAGGACTGGAAATCTCGGAAGTGAATAGCCATCGCATCGGCGTGGCGATGGGCGCGGGCATAGGTGGTCTTCTGACGATCGAAAATAATCATCAAAAGCTGATCGATGGTGGTCCGAGAAAAATCTCGCCGTTTTTCATTCCGGGAAGCATCATCAATATGGTTTCCGGACACGTGAGCATCATGCACGGGATTACCGGACCGAACCTGTCGATCGTGACTGCTTGCACGACGTCGACGCATTGCATCGGCATTGCAGGACGGACAGTGGCTCACGGTGACGCAGACATCATGCTGGCCGGCGGCGCCGAGTTCGCGACGACGCCTCTTGCCGTCGGGGGATTTTGTTCGGCGCGGGCAATGTCTACGAAGAATGACGATCCGCACGGGGCGAGTCGACCGTTTGACAGGGATCGTGATGGTTTCGTGTTGAGTGATGGGGCTGCCTGTGTCGTGCTCGAAGAGTACGAGCACGCGAATGCACGTGCCGCAAGAATCTATGCCGAGTTGATCGGATTCGGCATGAGTGCGGACGCGTACCACATCACACTGCCTCCGGCGGATGGCGAAGGCGCACGCAAATGTATGGTCGCTGCGATGAAGGACGCCGCAATCGATCCGGCAGATATCGAGTATCTGAATGCGCATGGCACATCGACGCAGGCCGGCGACATCGGCGAGACCGTAGGCATCAAGAGGGCCTTCGGCGATGCCGCAACAAAGCTGGCCGTGAGTTCGACAAAATCGACCACGGGGCACCTGCTCGGTGCTGCCGGAGCCGCCGAAGCCGTTTTTTCGATTCTCGCCATCCGAGATCAGGTCTTGCCGCCGACCATCAATTACGAAACACCCGATCCGGAATGTGATCTGGATTACGTACCCAATACGGCAAGGGACGCGCAGATTCGCACCGTCATATCGAATTCGTTCGGATTCGGCGGCACTAACGGAAGTCTGGTTTTCAGAGCCCTGAGCTGAGTGGCCGGCGACTTGATCTGCGGTACCATGGGCCGCATATGAAGCCGTCGTCCCGAGTCCTCATCGGCCTCTCTCTTGCTGTAATCCTGGCCGGCAGCCTCGCGTTCCGGCACGCAAACCGCGCACTCGGCTCGCCCCTTGACGTGCCCGAGGACGGCATCTTGTTCGAAATTGCGGCCGGATCCGCCCTGACGACAGTTGTCGAGGAGCTTGCCGGACAGGGAATTCTGGGCAATCCGGGAATTTTTCGATGGTACGCGCAATTGCGGGGACGCGCAGGATCCATCCGGGCGGGTGAATACCGAATCGATCCCGGCACCACGCCGAGAGACCTACTCGACAAGTTCGTGGCAGGCGAGGTACAGCTTTACTCGTTTACCGTCGTCGAAGGGTGGACATTCCGGGAAATGATGGAGGCACTCGCCGCGCACCCGGCCGTCGGGCACAGCACCACTTTCGAGGACTGGCCACGGTTGCGTGATACGTTCATGTCGACGGCGCAGCACCCCGAAGGTCTGTTCCTGCCGGAGACCTACCGGTTTCCGAAAAACACGACGGATATTGAGATCCTCGGGCAGGCTTACGAACTGATGCAGCAGTCGCTCAGGGACGAGTGGGCCGGCCGCGAAGAAGGCTTGCCGCTGGCAACTGCATACGAAGCGTTGATACTCGCGTCGATTATCGAAAAAGAAACCGCACGGGCCGACGAGAGACCGCAGATATCTGGAGTATTCATCAGAAGGTTACAGAAAGGCATGCGCCTGCAAACCGATCCGACGGTGATTTACGGCATCGGTGAATCCTTCGACGGCAACCTGACTAGACGCGACCTGCAGACCGATACACCGTACAACACCTATACCCGTGCGGGGCTGCCGCCGACCCCGATTGCTTTGCCGGGCGCGGCCGCAATCAATGCGGCGTTGCATCCTGCTGCCGGGAAAGCACTCTATTTCGTCGCTACCGGGCTCGGCGATGGCAGTCATCGGTTCTCCGAAACAAAAGCGCAGCACGATGCCGCAGTCAGGGAGTTGCTGGTGAGGCAGCGTGATGCAAGAAAGCAGGGGCAGTAATGGGTCGTGGCAAGTTCATAACGGTCGAGGGAATCGAGGGCGTCGGCAAGTCGACCAACATCGATTTCCTGTCGCGATTGATCGAAGACAACGGGTTTTCGGTTGTGCGCACGCGGGAACCCGGCGGTACGCCGGTGGCCGAGCGGATACGTGACCTGTTGCTCGAACATGGCGACGAGCCGATGACGGATATTGCCGAGCTGTTGCTGTTTTTCGCGGCCCGCTCACTGCATATCAGCAATGCAATCAGACCGGCGCTGGACGCCGGACAATGGGTGGTTTGCGACAGGTTTACGGATGCCAGCCGGGCGTACCAGGGACAGGGCCGGGGGCTGGATCGGGACACGATCGATGTGCTCGCGAAATGGGTTACCGAAGATCTCCAGCCGGACCTGACGATCTTGCTGGATGCCCCGGCAGAAGTCGGCATGGACAGGGCAGGGCGCAGGGGCGATGCAAATCGGCTCGATGTGGAGAAACACGACTTCTACACCCGTGTGCGCAAGGGGTACCTCGCCCTTGCCGATTCGGAGCCGGATCGATTTACCGTCATCGATGCGAGCCAGCCTCTGGAACAGGTTCAGGCGGCAATCGGAGGTATCGTCAGCGGGCTTTTTAGTAATAATTAACTTGAACTAACGGGAAGTTCTTACTGAAAATATGGAACTTATCTGGATGAAATCGTTTGTGGATGCCTGGCGGGCGAGAGCTGCACATGGGCGGATTCCGCATGCGGTGATGCTGCTCGGTCCAGCCGGCGTCGGCAAACGCTGCGCGGCAGCGTGGATTGCCGGCCAACGTCTCGGCATTGGCGCTGGCGACACGCTGCCCGGCTATCCATTATCAGTCCCGGGACATGCCGACTTGCGCTGGCTCTGTCCCGCTGAAGACAAACACACGATCGGCATCGACCAAATCCGCGAACTCGTCTGGGACCTGGATCTCACGAGCTACCACGGTGGCGGCAAGGTCGCTGTTATCGAGCCGGCCAATGCGATGTCCGCCAACGCCGCCAACAGTCTGCTCAAGACGCTGGAAGAACCGCCCGGCGATGCATTGCTGATGCTGGTCGTGGATAAGAACGGAAGTCTGCCGGCGACGATATTCAGCCGCTGCCAGCATATCAACATACCCGTCCCGCCCGAGCCGGAGAGCCTGAAATGGCTGGACCGGCTTCGGCCCGCCGGGAGTTGGCCCGAGGCACTGCGCGCCGCGGGTAACGCGCCGCTGGCGGCAATCATCGCCATGGAGCGCCTGGAGGCTCTGGTCGCGATGTCCCGCGATTTCGCAGCGCTGTCCGGAAAAAAGGCAGCACCGCTCAATGTGGCGGCGAAATGGGCGAAATACGAACCCGGATTCGTTCTGGACTGGCTGTGTCGTGAGGTTCAGAAATGCATAATTGTCGCATCCGGCGCCGGTATAACTGCCAGCCACCGTGCGACCGATGATTCTGTGCTGAAGCGCATAGACAGGCGAAATCTGTTCTGTTATCTAGACACTATCAATCGACTTCGCGGCCAGCCGGCCGGCTCGTTCAATGTGCAACTGACGCTCGAGAGTCTGTTGATTGACTGGGCTGGAGACCTGCAGGATTGCAGCAACCAGCCGCCGTTTTTTTTGATGGCAGCGACAGCAAGGTAATTACTGAATGACCAAACCCGGTTTGCTGACATTGACGAT
>JBHIDG010000207.1:0-5871 GCA_046760025.1 Woeseia sp.
GCCTGAGCGCGGCCTTCGGCATAGACGTTGACCAGTCCTGGACTGCTTTGTTGCAATCGCGGCTGAAGGATCAAGGGTACGAACATCGGGTAGTGAACGCCAGCATTAGCGGCGACACTACCGAGGGCGGCGTCAGCCGAATTCAAGTCGCGCTCAACAATTTCCAACCGTCGGTCGTCATTCTGGAACTGGGCGGAAATGACGGCCTGCGCGGCATTCCACCGGAACGCATGAAGCGCAATCTCAAATTGATCATCGAAACCAGCAAGGCCAGCGGCGCCGCCGTCGTGCTTCTCGGCATCCGTATACCGGCAAACTATGGCCCCCGTTACACCGAGGCGTTCGAGAACGTATTTCGCGAGCTGGCACATGACCTCGCCGTGCCATGGATAGAGTTTTTCATGGCTGGCATTGCAATGAACGAGGAGCTTTTGCAGGAAGACGGCATTCACCCTAATCTGGAAGCACAGCCGATACTTCTCGACAATGCCTGGCCTATAATTCGGCAAGCACTTGAACAAGCAAATACGATAACGTGAAGAAGATCTGGCTCGATTCCTATCCGGACGGAGTACCGGACGAAATTCCAACGCCCGGATTCAACTCCGTCCGTGACATGATCGAATTCGGCATGAGGGAATTTCCTGAGCGCCCGTGCTTCACCAACATGGGCGCGACGCTCACATACCGGGACCTCGATGAGCTGTCGATGCAGTTCGCCCGCTATCTGCAACAAACCCTGGGGCTCATGAAGGGCGAGCGGGTAGCAATCATGCTGCCCAATCTGTTGCAGTACCCGGTTGCAATGTGCGGAATTTTCCGCGCGGGACTCGTGGCCGTTAACGTCAATCCGATGTATACGCCCCGGGAGCTGCGATACCAGATGGCCGATTCGGGCGCCAGATGCATCTTTATTCTCGCCAACTTCGCGCACACGCTCGATGCGGTCATTGCCGATACGGCCATCGACCACGTCGTCACGACTCAGGTTGGCGATCTTCTGAAGTTTCCGAAAAACCTCCTGACCAACTTCGTGCTCAGGCGTGTCAAAAAGGCGATTCCGCCTTATTCCCTGCCGGGCGCCGTCAACCTGCGATCCGCGTTGACGGCCGGCCGGAGCGGCGAACTCACCGAGGTCGAGCTCGGTTATGCCGATATCGCGTTTCTGCAATACACCGGCGGTACCACAGGGCTTGCAAAAGGAGCGATGCTCAGTCACCGCAACATGGTATTCAACGTACACCAGGCACAAGCCTGGGATGCGGGTATTTTCGACAATGAAGACAGCCTCGTCGCCGTCACTGCGTTGCCGCTGTATCACATCTTCTCACTGCAAAGCAATTGCCTGTCAATGATGATCCGCGGCGGCGAAAACATCCTGATCACGAATCCGAGAAACTTCCCCGCGTTTGTCAAAGAGTTGTCGCGTCACAAATTCAACTTTTTTTGCGGTGTCAACACGCTGTTTGCCGGGCTGTTGAACACGCCGGGGTTCTCCGACCTGGACTTCAGTTCGCTGCGACTCACCGTGGGCGGGGGCACCGCCGTTCAGGAAGCCGTTGCGAAGCAATGGAAAGACGTTACGGGCTCCACAATCATTCAGGGTTACGGCTTGACGGAGACTTCGCCAACCGCCATCGTAGTGCCGCCGGGTACCGAAGAATTCACCGGCACGATCGGCCTGCCAATATCATCGACCGAAGTTCGAATTTGTGACGACGCCGGACATGACGTACCCATCGGCGATCTCGGCGAGATTTGCATACGCGGTCCTCAGGTCATGGAAGGCTACTGGCACAAGCCCGAGGAGACCGCCAAGGTGATGCTGCCCGGGGGTTGGTTCCGCTCGGGTGACATCGGCCGCATGGACGAGGGCGGCTTCGTATATGTCGAAGACCGCAAGAAGGACATGATTCTCGTGTCCGGCTTCAACGTTTACCCGAATGAGATCGAGGCCGTCGTCGTCGAGATGGACGGTGTGCTCGAGGCCGCCGCCATCGGTGTTGCGGACGAGAAATCAGGAGAAACCGTCAAACTTTACGTCGTCAGAAGCAATGAGTCCGTCACGGCCGACGACATCATGAGTTACTGCCGCGACAATCTGACAGCCTACAAGGCGCCCAGAGAAATCGAATTCCGCGATGACCTGCCGAAGACAAACGTCGGCAAGATCCTGCGGCGGACGTTGAGAGAAGAATGAAGTTTTTAACAATAGGCTTACCGCTTCTTGCGGTTTGCATGGTTGCCGCATCATCCGCCCTGGATCCGGTGCGCGTTGCGCCGCATATTTACGACGTCGCGTTCGAAAACAAAAAGGTCCGCGTACTGAAGGCGACGATTCGAAGCGGCGAAACACCACCGCTGCACGCCCATCCGGACCGGGTGATAGTTTTCCTCAATCCCTGCGCCTGGCTCGAGGACGACGGTGAGGGCGGCACCCGCATGCAGTCCTACAAATTCGGCGAACCGGTCTGGGCGCCTGCGGAAACCCATGGCGGCGTTACCGCCAAAGTCATCGAGCAGTGCAGCGTGCTGGAGATCGAGCTGAAAAAATAAATAAAGGGCTCTGACCCCTATTCTCGATGATACTGCGGGCTCAGTTTTCTCACCGCATCGACCAGCACGCTTACCTTATCGGGGTCGATGTCCGGCGTTATCCCGTGGCCCAGGTTGAACACATGGCCGGGGCCCTTGCCGTAGCTTTCGAGCACTTCTGCCACTCCCTTCTCGATTGCCTCGGGCGATCCGCCCAAAATGGCCGGATCGAGATTTCCCTGAAGCGCGACCGTGTCGCCGGTCAGCTTCCGGGCCTTTTTCAAATCGGTCGTCCAGTCAACGCCGAGGGCATCACATCCGGTACGGGCCATGTCGGCAAGCAGCGGGCCTGCGCCTTTGGTGAACAGAATGACCGGAACCGTCAGTCCATATTTCTGGCGGTTGAGGCCGTCCAGGATTTTCTGCATGGGCGCGAGCGAAAATCGGCGGTAGTCATTACCCATCAGGGTCGCCCCCCAGGTATCGAAGATCATTACTGCCTGTGCGCCGGACTCTATCTGGCCATTGAGATAGTCGATCGTTGTCGCAGCAACCACGTCCAGCAGCGTATCCATCATTTCCGGCTCGTCTGCACCCAGAGCTTTTATCTTCGCAAACTCCCTGCTCGATTCGCCCTCCACCATATAAGTGGCAACGGTCCACGGGCTGCCGGCGAAACCGATCAACGGCACTTTGCCGTCGAGTTCGCTGTGAATGAGCGCGACGGCATCGAATACGTATCCGAGTTTGTCACCGGCGTCCGGTGCAGAAAGTTTCCTTATGTCGGCAACTGTGCTGACCGGTTTTTCGAATTTCGGGCCTTCGCCGGTTACGAAATACAGACCAAGCCCCATCGCATCGGGTATGGTCAGGATATCGGAGAACACGATCGCCGCATCGAGTTCGAAGCGCCGTAACGGTTGCAGGGTGACCTCGCAGGCAAGCTCCGGGGTGCTACACAGACTCATGAAGTCACCGGCTTTTTCCCGGACCTTGCGATACTCCGGAAGATATCGGCCCGCCTGCCGCATGATCCAGACGGGTGTGCGAGGCACAGGCTGACATAGCAGCGCCCGGATCAGCAGGTCGTTTTTCAGCGGCGTCATTTCAGAACTGGTCTGCAATCGTCTGTTGCATGGCTTCCGCCGCTGCGCGGGGGCTATCGGCGTCGCGAATGGGCCGGCCGACAACGATGTAATCCGCGCCAAGGGAAAACGCCTGCTCGACGGTGACCACGCGCTTCTGATCTTCCACCGGCCGGTTTTCGACAGGCCGGATGCCCGGCGTCACTACCAGCAATCTGCTGCCTAGCCGTTCACGCAGCATCGGCGCCTCCTGTCCCGCCGAGATAACGCCGTCGCATCCCGTCTCCAGCGCCCGGCGGGCCCTCGAAACCACCAGCGCATCGACGTCGCAGTCGAAGCCGAGATCGTCGAGATCGCCCCGATCGAGGCTCGTCAGCACCGTAACGGCAAGCACTTTCAGCTCGTCGCCCTTGTTTTCCGCCGCGGCCTCCATGATGGACTGGTTGCCGTGGACGGTTACGAAGCTGGCGCCGCGATCCTTCAGTTGCCGCACGGCCGATCCGACCGTCACCGGAATATCGAAGAACTTCAGGTCAGCGAACACCTTCTTGTCCCGCCCGAGCATCCACTCCAGCAGCTCGAAGTATCCGCCGCTCATCATGAGCTCGAGGCCGAGCTTGTAAAAAGTAACCGATTCGCCCAACTCTTCTGTAAGTGCCTTGGCCTGATCGCACCCGGGCAAATCCATCGCGAAAATCAGTCGCTCATTAGTTGGAATCCGTTTTGCTGTCACGCGTTAGTCTCTTCGACCGAGCCGCGGCGAATTCTATCACTCAAAAAAGGGGCCGGACCCCCTATTACTGCTCCGCCAACAATCAAGAACGGCAAGATCAGGGATACACCCCGCTATTCAGTCGTTCGTGTTCGGCAATCGCGAAACGGTCAGTCATGCCTGCTATATAGTCGGCCACGGCGCGCGGCTTGTCTTCGGCTACCGCACGACCCGAATACTCCTCGGGCATCTGCTGAGGATCGTTCATGTAGCGATCGAAAAGGACCTCGATCATCTCTTTGGCCTCGCCGGTCATGCCAAGCACTTTCTCGTGTTGATAGAGGTTCTCGGTCAGAAAGCGCTTGAGGCTCGCGTGCTTCTCGAACACCCCGTCGCTGAAGCCGACGATTGCTGCTGTTCTCGATCTGACGTCTTGTATTGATGCGGGCTTTGCCTCGGCGAGACGCGACGATGTGTGTTCTATCAGGTCGCTCACCACATAGTTGATCATTCGCCGGATGATTTCGTAGATCAGCCGGCGATCTTCGAGGCCCGGGTATCGAATGGAAACGGCCTCGTGTTGTTCGCGGAAAAGAGGCTCTCCGCAAAGCTGATCCAGGCTGAGGAGTCCCGCCCGAAAGCCGTCGTCCACGTCGTGGTTGTTGTAGGCGATCGAATCGGCGATGTCCGCGAGCTGCGCCTCGAGTCCGGGCTGCCGCCGTTCGAGGAATCTCTTGCCGAGGTCGCCGAGTTGACGCGCGTTCATTTTCGAGCAGTGTTTCAGGACTCCCTCGCGGGTTTCATAGGTCAGGTTCAGCCCGGGGAAACTCGCGTACTTGGCCTCGAGCTCGTCGACGACGCGCAGCGACTGCAGGTTATGCTCAAACCCGCCGAGCCCTTTCATGCAGGCATTGAGAGCATCCTGGCCGGCATGGCCGAAGGGCGTGTGCCCGAGGTCGTGGGCAAGGCAGATGGCTTCCGTCAGCATCTCGTTCAGACCGAGTGCCCGGGCGACCGTGCGCGCAATCTGCGCAACCTCGAGCGAGTGGGTCAGTCTGGTCCGGTACAGGTCCCCCTCGTGATTGACGAAAACCTGTGTTTTGTACACCGCGCGTCGGAACGCGGTCGAGTGGATTATCCTGTCGCGGTCCCTCTGATATTCTCCACGATATTCGGGGGCAGGTTCGTCGTACCGGCGACCGAGGCTCTGTTCCTCATGCGCCGCGTAGGACTCAAGGGTGTCCATTGCCGGCTTTATCTAGAATCGTGTCGAGCATCGATTCCGAATATTCGGTACCGAGGTAGGCCTCACCGATCGAATCCAGTAGTACGAACCTGAGATGCTTCCTCCGCACTTTCTTGTCCGTTTCCATCGCTGCCCGGAGTTTCTTCGCCTCGATCGCCGGTGGCGCTGTGGGGAGACCGGCTGCAGCGATCAGCTCCGTCACACGATCAATTGCAGCCTGATCGAGGCCACTCAGTTCGGCCGCCATCACCATGCCTGCTGCAACCGCCTCACCATGCAACCACTCGCCGTAA
>JBHIDG010000208.1:0-5825 GCA_046760025.1 Woeseia sp.
AATGTTCCTGGCTCTCTATCATCTCGAGCGCCAGGGGTTCCTTGATGGTCCTGCGTAAAGCACCGGTCAGCAGGCTGAGGGCCTGTACGGGCTGGCGGAGATCGTGACTTGCAGCGGCAAGAAACGCACTGTTGGCCTTGTTCGCACGCTCGGCCGCCTGGCGAGCCGCGATGATCTCCTGCTCCATTTTCTTGCGCTCGGTCACGTCGCGGATGACGCTCGACACGAATGAACCCGAGCCGGTTACCACCGGGCTCAGACTGATCTCCACCGGGAACTCGCTGCCATCGCTGCGGCAGCCCTGCAGTTCCAAACCCCGACCCATCGGTCGTACGGTCGGATTCTCGATATAAATTTTTCGGTGCTCGACATGTTTGGCCCGAAGTCGTGGAGAAAGCAGAAACTCGACCGTTTTACCGACCATCTTTTTGCGCTCGTAGCCGAACATTCTCTCCGCCTGTTCGTTTACGACCGTGACCGTGCCGTGTTCGTCGACGATGATCATGGCATCCGGGGCGGATTCCAAAAGGTTTCTGAAGAACGGTTCCGACGTTTCCCGTTGGCTGATATCGCGAATTGCGCTGGACACCAGCATACCGTCCTCGGTCTCGATTGGTGTCAAGGCTATTTCGGCGTCGAATGTTTCCCCGTTCTTTCGCAGGCCTTGCAGATTGAGCCCCGCAACCAGCGGCCGCGCACGTGGCGCCTTCGCGAATCGACGCCGGTGCTTTTTGTGATCCTTGCGCATTGCCTCCGGCATCAGCATCTCGACTTTCTGGCCGATCATCTCGTCAGCGGTGTAACCAAACAGTTGTTCGGCCTGTGTATTGACGAATTCGATGTGCCCGTCATTGTTAACGACGACAATCGCTTCGATCGATGAATGCAGAAGCTGGTTTGCAATTTCCGGGGGCAGCTTGATTCTGTTCACTTTGCTGGATCGGCGCACCAATTGCCCGAAGGTTGCCGCAAATTATACACGGGCATATTGGAATAGCTTGCCGGCCAATGACCAATGCACAGCAGCACCTGAGTCAGTGGATCAGAGTGCCTGGTCAAACATGCGCACCGAGATCAGCAGAAGAAAGAGTCCGAAGAGGGCGCCGCCAATACCGTCGTCGGCGAGATCAGCGCCAAACCGATCAGGTTGACATAGCCGACGCTGCCGGAAGGCAGGCGCAGGTCGCCGGATCCGCTGATCATGAAACCGATCGCTCCCGGGAAGCTGATGGCAAGGCCGAACAAGGCGGCTGTGCCGACTGCCCGGTGTATGGGCACGCCGAATAGAGTCAAAGTCATGACGCTGAGAGTTCCGCCGCCGATCCCCATCATGCTGGATAGCCCGCCGATACCCGTCGGGATAATCGGCACTAAAGCATTTGATGGGACCTCACTTCTCAAGACTGTGTCGCCGACCGGCAGGATCAACTTGATGCCCACCAGCAATGCGACTGTGGCAAACACGCCTGCCAACACGCAACCGCGCACCTGCGACGCGATAGCTGCGTCGACCAATGCGCCGGCGAAAACAAACACGGCCCAGCGCTTGACCAGAGCGACATCGACGGAGCCACGCTTGTAGTGTGCACGCGAAGAAGCAATCGAGGTCGGGACTATGGTCGCAAGCGAAGTCGCCACAGCCACATGCATGCAAATTTCCTGATCGAAACCGAGAATTGTGAGAGCTGCTTCCATCACGGGCACAACGACGATACCGCCGCCTATTCCCACGAGGCCGGCAAGAACGCCACCGACCGCCCCCGTAACCAACATGGCGGCAGCCAGAAGCAGGTATTCGGTCATTTTGCCAGCAGGTTCGCGTGATGCTTCAGATGGTCTTCCATGAACGTGGATATGAAGTAGTAACCGTGATCGTATCCTTCATGCCAACGCAACTCGAGGTTGACCTTGTGATCCACACACGCAGCCTCGAGAAGCTGCGGATGCAACTCACGCTCCAGATACTGATCGTCGAGGCCCTGATCGATCAGAATCTTGTTCTGTGGGCGAGCGTCACCGATATTCTTGACGAGTTCTGTGGCATCGTAGTCGGTCCATGTCGACTCATCGTTACCCAAGTAGTTCGACAATGCCTTTCGTCCCCATGGGCAATTCATCGGACTGCAAATCGGGGCAAAAGCCGAAATGGACCGCAACGTGTCCGGGTTCCTGAGGCCGACGGTCAGAGCACCGTGACCACCCATCGAATGTCCGAAGATCCCCTGGCGATCCCGGTCTCCCGGGAATTCAGCGAACAGGGTTTCGGGCAGCTCGCGTGTCACGTAATCGTACATATGGTAATGAACCGACCATGGCGGTTCTGTTGCATCGAGGTAAAAGCCGGCTGCGATGCCGAAATCATAGGCGCGCTCCGGGTCATCCGGCACATCGTCGCCCCGCGGACTTGTGTCCGGGGACACCAGCATCAGCCCGAGCTCGGCGGCAGTACGTTGTGCCCCGCACTTGATCATGAACGTCTCTTCGTTGCAGGTCAGCCCGGAGAGAAACGTCAATACCGGAAAAGTGGATTGCGCAGCCCGTGGCGGCACGAACACCGAAAATTGCATATCGCAGTTGTTAGCAGTTGAGCGATGGCGGTACAAGCCCGTCGTACCGCCGAAGCATCCGTGTTCGCTTATTACTTCCATGGTCACACTAGTCGACTTTTTGGAAAACGAGCGTCGCGTTGGTGCCGCCGAAACCGAAGCTGTTGGTCATGGCCGTGCGTACGCCGGCATCGTCGATGCGCTCCGTGACGAGCGGCATGTCTTCGGCGGCAGGATCGATATCGACGACGTTGATTGATGGGGCAATGAAGTCGTCACCGAGCATTAGCAGGCAATGAATCGCCTCGTGAACACCTGTTGCGCCGAGCGAATGGCCGCACATCGACTTGCTAGAACCGAATCTCGGGACCTCATCGCCAAATACGTCGCGCATCGCCTGCAGCTCGGACGTATCGCCGACGGGCGTGCTCGTGCCATGTGTGTTGATGTAGTCGATCGGCTGATCCACCGTCGAGCGTGCCATTTCCATACAGCGTCTGGCGCCCTCGCCCGACGGCGCCACCATGTCATACCCGTCGGATGTCGCACCGTAGCCGACGATTTCGCCGTAAATCTTCGCGCCCCGCGCCTTTGCGTGCTCCAGCTCTTCCACAACCACGATGCCCGCCCCGGCGGCAATCACGAACCCGTCGCGATTCTGGTCATAAGGCCTCGAAGCCACCGTGGGGTCGTCATTGTATTTGGTCGACAACGCACCCATCGCGTCGAACAGGGCCGCCAGATGCCAGTGCTCTTCCTCGCCGCCGCCGGCAAAAATCAGATCCTGCTTGCCGAACTGGATCTGCTCCATGGCGATGCCGATACAGTGTGCGCTCGTTGCACACGCAGAGGTCACAGATATATTCAGGCCCTTGATCCTGAATGGTGTCGCAAGGCATGCAGAAACGGAGCTACCCATTGTTCGCGGAACCATGTACGGCCCCATCTTCCTGACTCCGCGCTCGCGAGCAACATCGGCGCTTGAAATAATATTTCCGGTCGACGCACCGCCCGAGCCGGCAATCAGGCCGGTACGTATATTGGAGACATCGGACTCTTCGAGGCCGGCGTCATCGATGGCCTGTTGCATGGCAATATAGGCATACGCCGCCGAGTCACCCATGAAGCGGCGCACTTTGCGATCGATGTGCTCCGTGGTGTCGAGGTCGACGCTCCCGCAGACCTGGCTCCTGAGCCCCATCTCCTTGAGCGATTCGCTGAACCGAATACCCGAGCGTCCATTCTGCAGAGAATCCAGCACATCCACCCTGCAGTTGCCAAGACAGGACACAACGCCCATTCCGGAAATAACCGCGCGCCTCACGGTGAGGTCCTAGAAATCATCCGTGGACATAAATAAACCGACACGCAAATCCTCCGCCGTATAGATTTGCCGCCCGTCTACGGCGACAGTGCCGTCGGCAATGGCAAGTGTCACGTTACGGGAGATAACGCGCTTGAAGTCCAGCTGATACGTCACCAGTTTGGCAGTCGGCAAAACCTGTCCCGTGAATTTGACCTTGCCTACACCGAGCGCCCTGCCGCGTCCGGGGTAACCGCTCCAGAGCATGAAGAATCCGACGAGCTGCCAAAGTGCATCCAAGCCGAGGCAGCCCGGCATGACCGGGTCGTCGACGAAATGGCAACCGAAGAACCAGAGGTCGGGTCGGATGTCCATTTCCGCCACGATTTCGCCCTTGTTGTATTGGCCGCCGCTGTCCGTGATGCTCACGATTCTGTCGGTCATGAGCATGTTCGGCATCGGCAGGCGCGCGCTGTCGGGATCGAACAACTCGCCGCGCGCGCAGGCCAGCAATTCGTCGCGATCGTACGAACTCTGTCTGCCGGGCGGCGGACCGCCCGGGTCAGGTTTCTTGCGTGCTTCGGCCATACGCTCTCCGGCGCATATGCAGGTGTCATCGGCTACCGCCCTTTCGGCGGCCCATGCCGCGTGGCGTATCTTACCGGACAAAGCGCTACGGCGCCCAGCAAACGGGTCCGAGACCGGGCGTCGGTAACTGCCTAATATTCCTGGAGTTTATCTCCCGATATACCAAATCAACCACACCTAGCGGCCATTTTCAACGCTAAAATGCACTTATCCGGGAAACGGGAGAGGCCGATCAAATCGCTGCTTGGCAATTCGCTGAAGAGCAACGATTTGCTGCGGACATACCTGAATGAAGGTGTGTGCATCGAAACTTTTTACAATCTTCATCTGCAATTTCAAGTTGTTATAGAGGTTGGACCCCAACGACTGCTGCACGTGGCGGGCAATGCCGCGTAAACTGCGGGGATGCTGGCGAGCAAAGCAAAACAAGAAATCGCCTACGAATTCACCCACAGACCCGACAGCGGTCAGGTGATGCAGGTAGCGCCCGGTGTTTCGTGGCTGCGAATGCGTCTGCCTTTCGCGCTCGGCCATATCAATCTGTGGCTGCTCGAAGACGGTGATGGCTGGGCCATCGTCGATACCGGTGTCTGTACCGGGGAATCTCAGGACGTCTGGAAAAAGACATTTGCCGGCGCCATGGGAGACCGACCGGCCACGCGCATACTCGTGACCCATCTGCATCCCGACCACGCCGGCTGCGCCGGCTGGCTAACGGAAAATCACGATATCGAACTCTGGATGCCGCGCGAAGAGTATCTACTGTGCCGTATCCTAGTAGCCGATACTGGTAAATCTGCGCCGGCGGCCGGCATTCGATTCTACAAGGCGGCCGGCTATGCACCCAAAGCGCTCGACAATTATCGAAAATACTTCGGCACATTTGGTAAATATGTCTCCCCGATGCCCGAATCTTACCGGCGACTCAAAGACGCAGATGCATTCACCATCGGCGACAATCGATGGCAGGTCATCATAGGGCGCGGCCATTCACCCGAACACGCCTGTCTCTATTGTGCCGATCTAAATCTATTGATATCAGGCGACCAGTTACTTCCGACCATATCCTCGAACGTCAGCGTTCATCCGACAGAGCCGGCGGCCAACCCGCTGTCGGACTGGATGACTTCGCTTCGCGAACTAAAACACAGGATTCCGGATGACGTACTCGTTCTACCGGCGCACGGTAAACCGTTCAGGGGCGCGCACGAGCGTCTCAGTCAACTCATCCACGAACACGACACCGGGCTCAACGATTTGCGGGAGCTATGCAAGAAACCGAAGCGGGCAATTGACACATTTTCCGCACTTTTCAAGGGTAGGATTACAGGCTCGAACCTCATGTTTGCGACGGGAGAATCGATCGCACACCTGAATTACCTGTTGAA
>JBHIDG010000209.1:0-5809 GCA_046760025.1 Woeseia sp.
ATGCCCTGGCCGTACATCAGCTGGGACAGGAGATCGCAATCGAGGTCAGCCGTCGTGAGACCTGAGCGAGCTGTGTTCTTGTGGTCGCTCGCACTGGCGCTGCTGTTGCCCGGCTGTGCCGGCAATTTATTGAAAGACGGGCCGCCCCGAACCGGCTCGGTGATTCCTCCCGGCCTGCCCGATGACCCGGTACCGCGCAAGGAGCCCCGGAGTCCTCACGGCAACGGGCCTGTCTATAGAGTGAACGGGAACAGTTACGAGGTCATGGAGTCCAGCTACGGTTATCGGGAGCGTGGCGTCGCGTCCTGGTACGGCAAGAAATTTCACGGCCGCCTGACGTCGAGTCAGGAGCCATACAACATGCATGGGATGACCGCGGCGCACAAGACGCTGCCGTTACCGACCTATGTTCGCGTCAGGAATCTTCGAAACAACAAGAGTGTGATCGTCCGCGTCAATGACCGCGGGCCGTTCGTTGATAACCGCATCATCGACCTGTCCTACTCGGCGGCAAGAAAGCTGAATATGATCGGTACGGGCACGAGTCTCGTCGAGGTGATAGCGATCAGCTTCGATAGGCCACCGCCGGCTGGTGTTCAGGCAACGACTGAGACACCCGAGTCGACCATTCCGGCGACGCGGGAATCCACGATCTATGTCCAGGTCGGTGCGTTCGGCGACGCCGAGAACGCGCGGCGCCGCTTTGCCCTGCTCAGGAGCGGTGGTATCGAGAATGCTTTCGTGCTCGAGGACTCGAGCCGGTCGTTGGCCCTGTACCGGATAAGGATCGGACCTATCGACGACGTTTTGCAGTACGACTCGCTGGTCGCCCGCCTTCAAGACCTCGGGATATCAGACACGCATCTGGTTACGGAGTAACAGGTACCCTCAGGCTGATTACGCGGCGATTCTTTTCTTGCCGCAGGCGTTACAATACGCGCCTTTCTGTGCATGCGACTCGAGACCGATGCGTTGTAAAGTTTCTATCTTTCTGATTTCCTTTGCTTTATTGCTTTTACCCATTTATGGCCTCGCTGCCGTGGAGATGCGGCCCGTTCCGGCCCCGCCGATCATCGGCGCCAAGAGCTACCTCGTCATCGACGGAAACACCGGCGCCGAGCTGGCGTCTCTCAGGCCCGATCAGCGACTGGCACCGGCCAGCCTGACGAAGCTCATGGCGGCCTACGCGATATTCAAAGCGCTGGATGAGAAGCAGATTGCGCTGGACGACCGGGTAACGGTCAGCGAGAGAGCCTGGCGCACACCCGGATCACGCATGTTCATCGAAGTTGGCAGCCGTGTCGCGGTGCACGATCTGCTGCTCGGCATGATCATTCAGTCCGGCAATGACGCGAGCGTTGCGCTTGCGGAGCATGTCGCCGGTACCGAATCCGTGTTTGCCGAAGTCATGAATCAATATGCGACGTCGCTCGGCATGCATTCCAGCCACTTTGAGAATGCGACCGGGCTGCCTAGCGATCGGCACTATTCGACAGCCAGAGACATATCGACGCTGGCGCGGGCAATCATCAACGAATTCCCTGACTACTACAAGTGGTATTCGGTGAAGCAGTTCAAGTACAACGACATCGAACAAAAAAACCGAAACTCGTTGTTATGGCGCGACTCTAGTGTCGACGGCATGAAGACCGGTCACACCGATGATGCCGGCTATTGTCTCGTATCGAGCGCGAAGCGGGATGGCATGCGCATCGTCTCCGTGGTGCTGGGCACGGCCAGCGCGAAGTCACGCATCGACGGAAGCCAGGCGCTCATCAATTACGGATTCCGTTTCTTCGAGACAAGATTGCTCTTCAAAGCAGGCGAAGCGGTGACCACTGCGCGGATCTGGAAAGCCGCAAATGAGTTCACGCCGCTCGGAGTTACCAACGATCTCTACATCACCGTACCACGCGGCAGCTATGACGCCGTCGAATCCGTGCTCAACATTCCGGCAATTCTCGTTGGCCCGGTTGCACTGGGCCAGCCGATCGCCGAACTCAGGGTCAGCCTCAACGGCACCGACCTGATCAGCGAACCCTTGCGCGCACTGGACGACAACCCCAGCGGTTCCCTGTGGCAACGTGCCCGCGACGGCGTAAGGCTCTGGTTTGAATAAGAGCCCGCCCGAATTCCCCTGTCAGTTTGCGATCAAGATGATGGGTCGGCATCAACCACAGTTTCGCGCCGCGGCAGTCTCACTCATCGAGCAACACGCCGGAAAAATACACGACGATGCTATTCGCACGGCAATGAGCCGCAATGGCAACTTTCTTTCAATAACGATCACGATAGAGGCGCAGCATCAGCAGCAGCTGGACGACATCTATCGCGATCTGAGTGATCACGACGACATTCTAATTGCGCTGTGACGGTACCTGAGAAAATTCAGCCCCACAGGAAGAAAATGATCGGGATACGTTCGCTCGGACGAAGGGAATACGAGCCACTCTGGCGCGAGATGCAGGACTTTACCGACACGCGCGACCAGGCAACGCCGGATGAGCTCTGGTTCACCGAACACCCGCCGGTCTTCACGCTTGGCCTGAACGCAAGCCGCGAGCACTTGCTCGCCCCCGGCGACATACCGACCGTTCAAATTGATCGCGGTGGCCAAGTCACCTATCACGGACCCGGTCAGCTCATGATCTATCCGCTCATCGACCTGAAACGAAAGAAGATGGGAGTCCGCGACCTCGTCTCCGCTCTTGAACGATCAGTCGTCGAGCTTGCGGCCAAATACGGTATCGAAGCGGCGGCCAGACGAGACGCCCCCGGCGTTTACGTAAGTGGAAACAAACTGGCAAGCGTCGGCCTCCGTGTACGCCGCAACGCCAGCTACCACGGCATGGCATTGAACGTCGACATGGACCTCGAACCGTTCACCCGGATCAACCCGTGCGGTTTCAGCGACCTCGAGGTCACCGACTTCAGAAAGCTTGGCATCAAAAAAGACGTGCAAGAAGTCGAACGCGACCTTAAACCGTATCTTTTGCGGCACCTCGGGTTCTGAACATCAGTCACGGTAGTCGGCTGATAATTACGTATCGCCTGTCAATCCCGTCGCACAGCTCGGCACACCAGGATTGCAGATACTGTCGACACCGGCAATTGAACCGAAAAACCTCACACCAGCAATCTCCTGACGACCAGAGCCCAGACGACGATTACAATCAGGAAATACCATGCCAGCCAGCGGTGGAAAGCCGGTTCTTGCACGAATATTCCGAGAATTGCGAGTATTGTGAAATGCAACACGAATGGCAGGTAGTACCAGGGAGAAAAGAGACCGCCCCGGGCCGCCGTCTGCACGATGTCCATCAAGACAATGCCGACAAAGGCCCACAGAAACCAGTTCCGTCGATACTCGAAGGGACTTTCGGCCCCGGCAGCCTGTGGCGGATAAAGCGTGATCGCCGTCAGATAGTGGGATACGGACCAGAGAATGATTATCAGGAACTTGTCAAAGCTCCAGACGGTCTGTTCTTGCCACGGGAAAAGAGTCCACCAGTTCAGGATCATCACCATCAGGATGAAGACGGTCCACACCAGGTGGATCTCGTTGACGTTTCTCCGATAGACGGACCGAATCGCTCCGCGAAGGATATGAGTAAGACTGATACCGAAGATTATCGAGACAAAAACTGCGAGGTACTCGAATTCGTTCATTGCACGTACGACTTTATCTGCACTCCAGCTCGTCGTCGCCGGCATAGCGGCTTAGTCAGCCGAATATTTTCCAATTTCTTTAAGAAATCCCCTCTTGTCCTCCGGTGAAATCATAATTCGCCGGTTATTGCCGTACGTGATTCTCAACCGATCCAGCGATAAAGGGGGCTGTGAGAGGGCGTGATATCTATGATCTCCGAGATCGATATGGTCCGAAAGAACGGTCCACATACGATGCGTAGCTTGCCGTCGGAGACCGTGTAGTGCGTTCGCAGCAGGATTGAAACAATCAGGAGAATTCCGGGCACCGTTATCGCGACGACCATCACTCTTGCATCGCCCGGCGCATCACCACCTAACACCGCGATAAGCGCATAGGCCATCCCCAGGATCCCGGCGAGAAGCAACAGCAAGAGCCAGGAATCAGTTCTCGATCGATAACGTGCCATTTTCGTTTCCTGTGCCACCTGAAGGTCTGCCTCAATCGCCAGTATCTGGCGGGCTTGTTACGAATACAAGATCCGGGACAGACACGACGCAGGCAACGAGCCCGGTTCACTGTTATGTGTCACTCGTCTGATTCCTCACGGACAGCTCGATGCAATGCCGCCCGAGCCAACAAGCGCGTCGAGTCGAGGACAGGTAGCGGGGAATTTGAATCGTTCAAAACCAACGGGAGTTCGGTGCATCCCAACACAACGGCGTCGCAACCATTTGCTTTCATGCGTTCGAGGACGGCCTGCAAGTACTGGGTACTTTCAGGCTTGAACACTCCGTACACAAGCTCGCCCATGATGATGCGGCTTGTCTCACCACGCTCAGCGTCGTTTGGACGCAGGTGCTGCAGCCCGTGCGCTCCCAGCTTGTCCGGGTACACCGCGCTATCAACCAACCAATGTGTCCCGGTAATGCCCACGAGTCGATAGCCACGTGAGACGGCCTCGGCTGCGACAACCTCGGCTATGTGCAACCAGGGACGCGGCGATCTCGGTTCCACGTATGAGAACGCCTGATGGATGGTGTTATCGGGACAGATTAGGAAATCGGCACCGATGCTCGCAAGCTTTGCAGCGGAGGCGAGCATAAGCTTGCCAACGCCCTGTATCTCGCCGCGGCTAAGGCAGTCGACGTAGTTGGCAAGGGAGGGCGTGTGTATCGAAACCTCCGGATGAGCATGCGGTCCAAGAAGGCTTGCCCCTTCAGTACAGATTGTTCGATAACACAGTGCTGCGCCTTCGGCGGAGCATGCGACGATCCCGATGTGTTGAGGCATGACCAGAATAACGGATTGTATGACGCCTGACGATTTAGCTCACTTGCAGCGAGTATCTGGCGCGTAGGTCGCGTAAGCAAGCTCCGTGACAGATACGCGGGCGGCACGTGCAGCCATTTGTCAGGCTTCAAACTGCCACCAACCATAGAGAAACTGTTGTCGGATTCCGATAGGCGTGTGGTGCTCCTCTATTTCGTGGGCACGTAGCCGGAAGTACTGCCCCAGCAGTGCCCCCACCTGCTCGATGGAGTAGCGCTGAACTTCGAGACCGCTGCAGCGGTTTGGGCCATCAGGCCCAAATGTGGCCAACAAAAAGTGTCCCCGGGACTGAAGCGCCCTCCGCAGGACGCTGAGATACAGCTCGCGGTCGGTCGATTCGGTGAGAAAGTGAAAGACAGCCCGATCATGCCAAACCTCGTAGAATCGCGTAGGTTCAAATTCGGTGACATCGGCCTCAATCCACGTGACCTGAGCGGCCCTGTTTGCAAGCCGTTCTCGGGCTTTGTCGAGGGCTTCAACAGCAATGTCCAGGACGCTAATATCTCGGTATCCCGCATCGAGCAGATGATCGACAAGGGTCGATGCACCACCACCCACATCCGACATTGGAGCTGTGGGCGACACACCTGTTGAGCGAATCAGACTTAAAGACTTGGCCGGAATTGGCTGGTACCACGAGACTTCAGTAGGCTCTTTGCTCGCATAGACACGCTGCCAATGTGACTTGCGCGATTCGTTCAAGCGAGGCCCCCGCTGACGGCTGACAGTTTAGCTTGCTGGCGCCAGTATCCGGCACCGAGAATGCGTAGGCAAGCTCCGTGACAGTTACGCGGGCGCCCAATTCAGCGACCTGTCAGCCGGTTACCT
>JBHIDG010000210.1:0-5799 GCA_046760025.1 Woeseia sp.
AATCGCCGTGCTGATTGACGGAAGGGCAAAGGCCGCTCGACTCACCGCAGAGATCACCAAAACTGCGGCGGAACTCGTCAACACGCAGGGCGTCCAACCGGGCCTCGCGGTAGTGATTATTGGGGACGATCCGGCCAGCGAGGTGTACACAAGAAACAAGAAGCGGACGGCCCAAGCCTGCGGTTTCCACTCCATCAGGCATGCGCTTCCCGGGGACGCGACCGGCGACACTGTGTTGGACCTCGTGGCCGATCTCAACGCCGACCCGGCAATACACGGCATCCTCGTGCAGCTGCCGTTGCCCGATCATCTGGATGAAGAGCTAATTACTCAATCCATAGCACCGGAGAAAGATGTCGACGGTTTTCATTTTCAAAACATCGGCAAACTGACGGCCGGTCGCACGGAAGACGCATTCGTGCCATGTACGCCGGCCGGCTGCATGCTGATGATCGAGGATCAACTGGGTAAAGACCTCTCCGGATTGAGCGCCGTCATAATCGGTCGCTCGAACATTGTCGGTAAACCGATGGCAAGTCTCTTGCTGAAGGCAAATGCAACGGTGACGATGACTCACAGTCGCACAGCCGATCTTCCCGGCGTGTGCCGCAGTGCGGATATTCTGGTCGCCGCGGTGGGCCGCCCGAATATGGTTAAAGGTGACTGGGTCAAGCCGGGGGCAGTCGTTATCGACGTTGGCATCAATCGCATCGAAGTCAGCGAAAACGGCGAATCAAGTTCCAGACTGACCGGCGACGTCGATTTCGATGAGGTCAGCAGGGTGGCTGGAGCGATAACGCCGGTGCCCGGCGGCGTCGGACCGATGACGATTGCCATGCTAATGGCGAACACACTGGCATCCGCAGTACGCACCACTGACCATTAATTCAACCGATTTTTCCCTGCGCTACCGTCTGACCGGACAAAAGCCTTGTTTGCGGAGTGGCGCCTGTTGAGCGCCCTGGGAATATGAAAATCGGTCACATCAATCTTGAAAAAGAATATGGCGGCGGCGGCCATCAACTACTCCTGCTGGCGCAGGAATTATCCAGTCACGACATCGAGCAGCATGCAGTAGTCAGAAATGCAACGCTCGCCCGGCGTCTCACGGAGCAATCCAACATTTCTGTAGGACCGCTAGTGAATTCCCCGGTCACGGCATACGGATTAATGCCGAATATCGACCTCGCCCACCTGCATGATCACAAGAGCCTGCAATCTGGTTTGCTGTTGAGACTGACGCGATCGATTCCGTATATCGTTACACAACGGTCATTGACTCCACCACCGGCGCACAATGTAGCGAGATTGATGTACCGACGTGCCGAAGGAATCGCCTGCGTTACCAAGGCCGTGGCGCAGTCGATTTTCGAATACTGTCCGGAAACTCCTATCGACACTATTTACGACGCTTGCTGCACGTACAGAACCTGCATTCCGTCCTCGAGATCCAAGTCTCGCGATACGGGTGACGAGTTTGTGGTAGGACATGTCGGCGAGCTGAACGACTCGACCAGGGGCCAGGGAATCATTCTCGATATCGCCGAGGGCTTCGTTGATCCCTATCCTGGAATTCGCTTTGTACTGATTGGCAACGGCAAGGATGAAAAGGCGCTAAAGGATCGTGCCTCGCATTTACCGAACGTATCGTTCACCGGCTGGCTTCCGAACTTACAGGTTTGTTACGAATCAATGGACGTTTTTCTTTATCCGTCTCGCACAGAAGCCCTGGGCTCTGCGATGCTCGAGGCCATGTCGTACAACTTGCCAATTGTCGCAAGCAACGTCGGTGGAATACCCGAGATCATGCGACATGGCCGCGAGGGAATAATTTGTGCCGGAAACGATGTGCGTGGCTATCGGGACGCACTGCTTGCAATTCATGCCGATGCTAACCTTCGGAAGAGCCTGGGTGAGGCCGCCGGTGAACGAGCAAAGCAATTTGGTCCGGAACGAATGGCTGCGGAATACACCCGCGTATATCAGCGGACACTCGACAGCCAACGCGTACCGGCCCTGCTGATTTAGGGCCGGCACTGGTTAACCCTACTGAAACTCCCACAGGATTCCTATGGCCGGTAGTCGAGGCAGCCAAAAATCCTGGCCGCGCTCGAGCACGTCGTTGCCACTGGCGTCTGTCATCAAGTCCCAGTCCATGCAACACGGATTGCTGCGATTGAGTAGATTCGAGACTTCGAAAAACGCGCTAATCGTTCCGTTGCCGACTCTGAATCGCCTGCTGATGCGTGCATCGACGCTGGCAAACGTGTCATGTCTTTGGGCGTTGCGTGGCCCCGGGACGGCGACAAAGGTCGGCAGGCCGGCGGAGTCGACAGCATCGATAAGGGTGATATCTGTCGTCGGCCAACCCGTGTGGACAGTTGCTGCCAGGGAAATATCCCACCGGTCGCCATTCCAGGTCAGGCCTGCCAGGAGCGCGTGCCTTTGATCCCAGCTTCTCGGAACCTCGATTCCATCGACTGTGTCGGTAACATCGGACAGCGTATAACTCGCCCACCATGTCAGGGGTCCGCTCGTATGATCAATCGATATTTCAAGCCCCCGGGCCCGCGCCCCGGTCGGAGCGATCCTTATTCGGTCGGCCTGCAACTCGGGAATCAGAGCCAACGGATTGTAAAGGTTCTCGAACCGCGGACGCAGGCGACTCATGTCCTTTTGAAACAACTCCAATCTGGCGACAACCTTGTTGTTGAACGTTCGCCGCACGCTGGCAATTGTGTGATCGGCTCTCTGGGCCGGATAGAAATCGGTGACTCCGTCTTCGATCTGCAGCTCGTGAATACCCTGCGACTGATAATAACGGCCCCAGCTGAATCTAATCTCAGTAGCGGAGTTGAGAGCGTGAAGCACACTGAGTCGGGGGCTCAACTGAGAATCCGAGTCGAGGCCACTGTAGGTCTGGCCGTCCCAACGCAGGCCCGTTTCGACAATTGTTGCGCGGGCGACTTTCCATCGATCCGATAGATAGACTGCAAATCGGCTGCCGACCGGTGCGGCACTCAGATTCCGCAGAATCATGTCGTCTGCGTTCTCATACAGGGCCGGGAAGCCGAAAAACTCAGCCTCGGCCGAATATGCGTAGCGGGCGTCGGTATGCTCGGCCTGGAATCCCCATTGGACGAGCTGAAAATCCGACCGGTTCCAGAACCAGTCCTGGCGAAACCCGTATTGCTGAACATGGCGGCGATCATCCACATTCGACACGAGTTTTTGCGGGTCAAGTGTTACGCCCAGCCGATCGTTGGCGTATGAATTGAATGAAACCACACTCATGCTTCGAAGTGCAGGTGCCCACTGATTTTCGAGCGTTACCCAGAATTGCGCATTCTGTGTCTCACTGACCGCCTGTTCAAGTTCGTTCGGCTCGCTTTCCAGCACGACGGTTACCTGATCATCTGCATATAGTCCGTTCAGGGTGACTCTCGTATCCGGGGACAGTTCATACGAAAGCGCACTGAACATATCGTAGTAACTCGGCTGACCGTGCTTGCTGTCAAGTACGGCATCAAGATTTCCGCGTCTGACGGATACCAGCCAATGAGAGTCACCGCTCGCAAACGTGCCGGTCGATAAGACCGACGTATTGAAGACGCTGATACCCAGCTCCGTATGCCTGGGATGCATGGAGTCGAGAGAATTCATAAGCACGAAGCCACTCATTCGATCGCCGTAACGCGCCGGAAATCCGCCTGTGTATGTCTCGACGCCGTCAATTGCTCGAGAATCGATGGCACTGAACACATTCTGGTAGTCGCGAATATGAAACGGATCGAAGAGCCGCTGGCCGTTCAGAATAATGCCGGTCTCGTTGTCTTCACCGCCGCGGAAATGTGTACGCGCGGACACGCCGCCGGCTGCCGTCCCTGGCAATCGCTGAGTAACGCGCACAGGATCCTCGCCGACGTCAGGCATGTTCTGGATCGTCCGTTGATCGAGGAAAAACATCGAAGTCTCTAGATCCCGCGAGATCTCGTAGCGGCTGGCCGAGACCTTGATGGACTCGATCTCGGGCCTCGCAGGCTCCATCAATACGGTAACCGACGTGGTTTGTGCCGGTTCTACTTCGACCAGTCGCACCGCCGGCTCGAATCCTGTCGCCACAACTTCGACCCGGTATCTGCCCGGTTGTAGTTCCGAATATTGCTTGATGCCCGGCGCCAGGTCACTGGCGTGCATGAGAGCTGGCGCGGCATTGACCGTCGATTGCTCGAGCGGTTCGTAATTCCGCTTGTCTCTGATCATCAGCAGAATGTGCCCATGCTGCCGTCTGCCCGGACCACTTCTGACGATCAACCAGAGCCCTTCTTCCGAGCGGATGGTCAGATCATGTGGTGCGAGAATTTGACTGACGATCCCTGGCGCATCGGTTGCTGTTGGTTCGACCGTGACGAGCAGCGAATCGCTGACGAGATTGGTGCTATAGGCAAAACCGTACCCCTGCGTCCTGAATTCCTCGATCACTGAAGTTACGGTCCGGCCCTTGTACCGGCTCGGCGCCCCGTCCGCCACATCCGCAACAAGCGGTATCAAGACCAAGCCTATAATGAGTAGCAGGCGATACATCGTTTTGCGCACTTGCCAGTATGAATCCTGGATCAGGTCCCGCCGGATCTGTTATTCGGATCGCCGTCATCCACTACGATAACGCCGTTTTCGGTTCGCCATCGCAAACCGGTAGTAGGCATGTAAATGTCGAGTGCACGACTCGGCTCCATTTCGGTCACCCCGGTGATGCCACGTAATTCTTTTTCTCTGGCCACTTTCTCAACACCCGGCGAAGCAAAATCCAGTCGCTTGCCGGACTCGCGACTGACCCAGGTTAGAAATTCAATGATCGGTCGGTTATCAAGCACGAACGCCGGGGAGGTCTTCTCGATCCATGCCCAATCACCACCGGTAACCCCGACGACATCAATGAGTGTCTGACCATCTCCGGTAACGGTCAGTTTCTGCCCCACGGTTGCCGTTTCCTTTACGCGATTTCCTTCGATGGACACTCTGCCCTCCCGAACCAGTACGCTCAACTCGTCCCCACGTACTTGTGTAATGAATTGCGTCCCGTAATGTTGCACCGTTCCGGTATCTGTCCGTATGGCCAACCGTCCCCTGTCCGGATCCGTAATCACGGAGGGAATGCCTTTCGGCATTGAATCGAAGTAGATTCGTCCATACTGTAAGTAGATCGCCGACATCGATTCAAATTCGACTCGCGTATTCTCGTCGAGCCGCAGTGATCCGCCGTCGTTCCAACCGAGTGTCAGTCCGGATCGCTGTCCGGTTTCGACATGGCCGCTCCCGATTTCCGACATTTCCGTGCCGTCAGCGCCGGCCTGCTCTTTGCTCCACACTTTTACGATGCCGAATTGCTTCTGGATGCTCGCTATCTGCTGGAATTCACCCGCGTCGAACGGACCGCGTAATACGTTCAAACCAATCAGTACCGCGACCAGGACGGATGCCGCAAGCGCAAAACTCGTCAGCCGCCGATTCCGCACTCGTCTCTTGGTGAGCTTGTCCCACTCCGCGTGTACGGCACGACGAATCAGTTTTTCGTCTTGCTGTGGTGGCAATGGTCGCGGTTCTGCCTGGCTTAAAAGCTCTTCCAGAGCCTGTTCCGACCGAAGGTCTGTTTGTTGCTTCATAGAACTCATGACTGCGGTAGTCCCGTTAATTTCGACTCCGATCGCAAGGGATCGGTCAGCGACGAGTAAACGTCACCGAATGCCCGCTTGGCCCGCGAAAGCAATGACTGTGTCGCTTCGTTTCCAAGTTCCAGCC
>JBHIDG010000211.1:0-5793 GCA_046760025.1 Woeseia sp.
GTCTGCAAAGCGACTCGTGCGGCGGCCCGATTCATCATGCCGGGCGTATTCGGCAACGCCGGCAGCATCTGGTACACGCCCGGTTTCTCCAACAGCGGTGTGCCGGACTTCAGCCAGGAAAGCATGATTTTCTTTTCGGCCGGTATGGACGGCGACGGCGACGGCATAACCGACGTCCGTCACACGGCCGACTACTCCGGCAGCGACATCGGCGGAGACTCCACGCACCTGTTCCCGGATTTCCAGAGCCTCAGCGTGATGGCCTATGGCGAATACACGCTGGAAGGCGACATGAACCTCACGCCGTTCTTCGAGCTTCAATACAACCGGCGCGACGTTTTCCTGGACAGCGGCCAGACGGCACAGTTCTTCCCGTTCGTGCCGGCGGATAACCCGTTCAATATCTGCAACCCGAACGGCATCCGCGGCGTCGACTGCGGCCTGGCGACCGATGCGATGTGGAACCAGCAGAGCGTCATCGATGCCTTCATACCGGTATTCGGCGCACCACCGCAGGCCTTCGGCCTCGGCCTGGGCGGGCCAATCGGACCGGCGGTGACGCGACTGGTCTGGCGCATCAGGGACGATCGCAACACGACCGACACCGAGGTCTATCAGACGCGTCTGGTCGCCGGTCTCAAGGGCGATCTCCCGGACTTCTCGCCGGGACCGCTGGAGGACTGGTCCTTCGAGTTGTCTCTGATCGCGGCCAAGTCCAAGGGCACCTCCAGCCGCTACGGCATCCGCGACGACCGCTATGACCTGGCAGTCGGCTGGACCGGCGCCTTCATCGAGGACCCGGCCAATCCGGGCACCTACCTCTGCGGCGAAGACGCGGACGGCGACGGCGTGCCAGACGGCACCGACGGCTGCGTGCCCTTCGATATGTACGCCCCGTCCCTCTACGGAACCGGCCCGGGTAATCCCGTCGGCGACGTGGCGACCCAGGCCGAGCGCGACTGGCTGTTCGATTTCCGTGATTTCGGCACCGATTACGAGCAGATGATCTGGTCGGCGTTCGCGACCGGCACCGTGTTCCAGATGCCGGCCGGGGCCGTACTCGGCGTGGTCGGCTTCGAGTATCGCGACGACGAGATCACGTCCATCCCGGACGAGGTCGCGCGCGACGGGCTGTTTTTTGGCTTCTTCTCCGATCTCGGCGCCGTCGGCGAGAAATTCACGCGCGAATACTATGCGGAACTCGAGTTCCCGCTGCTCGCCAACGTGGCGGCCGCCAAGGAACTCGACTTCAACATCTCGGGACGCCATACGACCGACGAGTTCTACGGCTCCGATACGACGTATTCGGCGAAGCTGGGCTGGCGGCCCGTCGATTCCCTGTTGCTCAGGGCGACGGCCGGCACCTCGTTCAGGGCGCCGAACCTGCGCGAGAACTTCCTGCTGGGCACCACCGGATTCGGCACCCTGTTCGACCCCTGCGTGGTTCCGGACGCTGCATGGGACACGATCACCAACTCCTATATCCCGTCGGCGGAAACACGGGAGCCCGAGGTGCTCGCCAACTGTCTGGCCAACGGCGTCGATCCGACGACTCTCTTTCTGGGCGGCTTCAGCTCGTACAGCGTCGAGATTTCCGCGGGCGGCGCCACCGACATCGTCGAGGAGACCTCCGACTCGGTCTCGTACGGCTTCGTCTGGGACCAGCCGTTCTTCGAGTCATTTGACCTGACCGTCGGCTGGACCTATTACGAAATCGACATCTCGAACTCGATCGTCGAGCCCAGCGGACAGTTCATCGTCAATGATTGCTACACCTCACCGATCGACCAGCCGAGCGTGTTCTGCTCGCGTATCACGCGCGATGCGGCCAATACGCTCGACTTCATCAGTGCCGGGTTCATCAACCGCGACCAGTTGTTTGCCTCCGGAGTCGACATCAATATCGGCTACGATCAGACCATCACGCTGTTCCAGCGTCCCTTCGACCTGGCTTTCGATCTGGCGCTCAATCATCCGAAGGAAGTCTCCTCGACGTTCCTGGACGACAACGGCGATCCGACCACCGATTTCTTCCAGGAAGAATTCGGATTTGCTGACTGGAGAGGACAGGCCGCGTTTCGTATCGATTGGAGCGACTACCGCATCACGTGGCAGACCCGCTACATCAGCGCCGTCGAGCAGGATGTGGACACGATCGACGATTTCGACGACATCGACGGTATCGCCGATACCTGCGGCGGCCCGTCCCGAGGCGACGTGCTCTGCCGAGACGTCGGTTTCGCCGACGATTACTATAACCACGCGGTGTCGTTTTATTACTACGGCGACGTGTGGACCATCGGCGGCGGCATCCGGAACGTGTTCAATGACGAGCCGCCCCTGGTCGACAGCAGCGAGGTCTTTGCCGTCCGGAACAGGCCGCGCGGCGTGGGTTACGACCTGAACGGACGGACCTACTTCGTGAACATCGGGGCCAACTTCCAATAGGCCGGCAGTTCGTCAGTTCTGATGAGAATGGCAGCCCGCGGTATTTCCCCGCGGGCTGTTTTTTTGTATAAATGGTAAAGAGGATTCACTTCAAATCCGGAATGAAAAGTCAAATGAATATGAACAAAATCACTGCCTTAGCGTGTATCGCCATGTGCGCTTCACCGGCTCTGGCAGCATTACCCGCCCGCGCCGAGCCATACCCCCTGGAATATTTCGCTCTCCGCGATGTGATCAGCAACGTGCGGATCTCGCCGGACGGCAACTATCTCGGGCTGATGAAGATCCCGAACAAAGACGGCAATCCGATTATCGAGCTCTATACGGCCTCGGACCTGACGCGGGAGCCGTTTCGGGTCAACGCCGATCCGATGGAGATTACGTCGTTCGACTGGGTCAGCGACACCAACCTGGTCATGTCCCTGCGGCAAAAAGTCAGGGATAAGATCGAGGGATACAACCAGGGCGTGTATGAAACCCGAATCGCCCTGGTTGACGTGAAAAGAGAAAAAATAAAGTCCTTCGATGAGCTGGGCGCGAGCGTCTGGAACCTGTTGCCCAACGAACCGAACAAAGTAATCCTGTCGTTTTTTCCGGATCTCGGCAAAGACTCGAAGATAAGCGAGCAATTCCGGCCACGAAGTTTCTACGAATTCGATCTCAGACGCGGATCCAAGAGACTCCTGCTCCAGGGCAAATTCTCGCTCGGCCAGATCGACTTCGACGGCGACGGCAACCCATGGGCTGCGCGAGGATTCGATCGCGCCAAACGCGAATACATCTGGTATTTCCGGCCGAGAGGCGAAAAACGATGGGACGAGATCTACCGCCTGAGTGAAGACAGTTTCGAGGATTTCGTCGTCGAGGGCATCGATGAAGCCAAGGCCGACAGCGTCTTCGTATCCGCGCAGAATGGCCATGACAAGCGCGGGCTTTGGGCATTCGACGTCAATTCGAAGACCTTCGACGAGCTGGTTTACCGCCGCTCCGATGTCGACGTCTCGGGGGTGCGTTTTCACAGCAATAAATGGACCAACCCGGACACCGTGGTGGGGGTCGCCTACCGCAAGGACAAGATCCACATCGAGTACCTCGATGAGATCGAGGGCGCGACCTTCAACCAGCTCGAAGCCATCATCCCCTATGCCTATTACCTGCGAATCACGAGCCGTTCCCGGGAAGGTCAGGACCTGACCGTCTACAACATCGGGCCACACGATCCCGGCACCTATTACCTGCTCAAGGACGGCAGGCTTCAGGCGATCGGCAGCAAGCAACCGCTGGTGGAAAGCGAGCGGCTGGCCGACGTGAAGTACATCACCTACCCGGCCCGCGACGGATGGGAAATTCCGGGGTTCCTGACGATTCCCGAAGGCGAGCCGCCTTTTCCGACGATCATCCTGCCGCATGGCGGACCCTATGTGACGGAAACCGTTATTTATGACGAGTGGAGCCAGATGCTTGCCAACAACGGGTATCTCGTCTTGCAGCCGCAGTATCGGGGCTCGCTTGGCTATGGGCTCGAGTTCTGGGAAGGCGCTTTCATCAACGGCGGTCAGGGCGGCTACAAGATGCAGGACGACAAGGACGACGGTGCCCTGTACCTGGTTCAGGAAGGGCTCGCGGATCCGGACAGGCTCGCCATGTTCGGCTGGTCGTACGGCGGTTACGCGGCACTCATCGCCGCATCGCGCACGCCGCAACTGTACCAATGTACGATTGCGGGTGCTGCCGTAGCCGACCGCCTGATGCAAATCAACTATATTCGGGACAATCTCCGCGGCGCCGACAAGATCTCATGGACGGACATGTGGGACGACAGTATTTCGCCGATCAATGAGGTCGAGAAAGTCAATATCCCCATTCTGGTGGTTCATGGAGACGTCGATCAGCGGGTGCCCTTCAAACATGCCAGAAAATACATAAAGGAGCTCGAGAGATACCACAAGGAGCATAAGTATGTCGTGCTCGAGGGCGCCGATCATTTTTCGAACACGCTGTTTTTCAGGCACCAGAAAAAACTCTACGACTCGATGATCGACTATCTGAAGCACGACTGCGGACCGGGTGGCCTGTAATCGATAGATGAGCAGAAAATCGGTGAGGTTTCGGCATGCAACCAAGTGGCTGCTGTCGCCGATCATGCTGAAAATTCGGAGCGGGCCGCTCGAGGGACGTAAGTGGAAAGCCTCGAGCGGCATCCGGTTCGTCAGGGGAACGTATGAACCGGGAAACGTCGCCGCGATTCAGAAAACCGTAAAGCCCGACGACGTCGCCTACGACGTAGGCGCGCATGTCGGCTATTTCTCGGTATTGATGGGCGACATCGTGGGCAGCGGCGGCAAGGTCGTCGCTTTCGAACCGAGAGGCCTGAACCTTGCTTATCTCCAACGGCACGTGTCCGTCAATCACTGCGACAACATCGAGATCGTATCGAAGGCCCTGGGCGATCGTTCGGGTCATGCAAAGCTCGAAACCCGGACAGGCTCGGGTACCGGCTATGTTTCGGAGACGGGCGACGAAGACGTCGAGATCACGAGCATCGATGAGCTCGTGGCATCCGGCACCCTGCCGCCGCCGACATTCCTCAAGATCGACGTCGAGGGCGGCGAGATGGCCGTTTTGCGCGGCGCCAGGAAAGTCATCGAAGAGCACAGACCGCGCATGATTCTTGCGACCCATGGCGACGAGATCGATGCCGAGTGCCGCGCCCTGCTCAGCGAGTGGGACTATGATCTGCAGGACATCGATCACCAGTCGGGCGCCAGGGAAATGATCGTCACGCCACGAGCGTAGCTGCAGGTATCAGTCTTGGCGCTCAAAGACGTCCAGATCACTTACGAAGACTACGGCAGGAAAGACCCCTTTTACGCGGCCCTGAGCCGCAGGGACGCGAAAGGCAACCGATGGGACGCCGATGAATTCTTCGCATCCGGCAGAAATGAGATCGCCGACGCGATGAATCACCTGACGAGACTCGGCGTTGTCGTCGCAAGGGGCAGGGCGATGGATTTCGGTTGCGGCGTCGGGCGTCTGACCCAGGCGCTTTGCGAGGAGTTCGACGAGGCCGTGGGCGTCGATATCTCCTGCTCGATGATCGAGTGCGCGGAGAAACACAACAACTTCGGCGATCGCTGCATTTACCGGGTGAACACGACCGACGACCTGAAACTGCTGGACAGCGCAAGTTTCGATTTCGTCTACAGCAACCTGTCGCTGCAACACAGCCCGCCCGAAGCATCGTCACGTTATATAGCTGAGTTCTTTCGGGTGCTGCGCCCCGGCGGCATCGCGCTGTTCCAGATACCCAGCGGACCGCGGCACGAGCCCGGATCGTTCGGCGCC
>JBHIDG010000212.1:0-5746 GCA_046760025.1 Woeseia sp.
CCCGCACCGAAGCGGCGGTGATAGCTACGCCTGAAGGAGCCCATCATCTCTTCGGATGTCCCGAGCGCAACGTTCAGCACGGTGTCGGATCCGGCCACACGCAGACCGACACGGGTCTCGAATTGGCGATTAGCCTCCGGCACCATTTGCTCTGCGAGCAACGCGTCGCAGACATTGATCAGATTCGTGATCGGGCCCTCGAGCTGCTCGAGGTTACGGTCCGAAAAGTCAGCGTCGATCGACTGTTGTTGTTCGACCCGAATATTGGACAGACCCATGCCGTAGGCTGAGAGCACCCCGGCCATCGGGTGAATCCAGATCGTTGCGATGTCGAGCACGTCCGCCACCTGGCAGGCATGCTGACCGGCTGCGCCGCCGAAACAGCACAGCGTGAAGTCGCGAACGTCTTCGCCGCGCTCGATGGTGATCTTGCGAATCGCGTTCGCCATGTTCTCGACGGCCACCGTCAGGAAGCCGGCGGCCACCGACTCGGCATTCGTCGCGATACCGCTGTCCTTTGAAATCTCCGTCGCCAGTTTCACGAATTTGGAACGCACTGTTTCCGGATCCAGCGGCATGTCGGCCGTCGGCCCGAATACGCTCGGAAAGTAATCCACCGGAATGCGTCCGAGCAAAACGTTTGCATCCGTCACCGCCAGCGGCCCGCCGCGCCGGTAGCAGACCGGACCCGGGTTGGCGCTGGCAGACTCCGGACCGACCTGGTACCGCGAATCGGCATAACGCAGATACGATCCGCCCCCCGCCGCGATCGTGTGGATGCGCATCATCGGCGCACGGAGCCGCACACCGGCGACTTCGGAATCGTTGGTCCGCTCGTACTCGCCGCTGAAGGCCGACACGTCGGTCGACGTGCCGCCCATGTCGAATCCGATCAGCTTGTCGAACCCCGCCGCCGTCGCGGTCTCGACCATGCCGACCACGCCGGCTGCCGGCCCCGACAGGATGCTGTCCTTGCCGCGGAAGTTCTCGGCAAGCGCCAGCCCTCCATTGCTTTGCATGAACAGCAGGCGGCGCGGAGTCTCCATCCACGCCAGGGCACTCCTCAGGCTACCGATGTAGTCATTGAGAACCGGCGTCAGGTAGGCATCCGCGAGCGTGGTTTCCGCCCGGCTGACGAATTTGATCAACGGCTCCACATCATGTGAGACAGAGACCTGCGCGAAACCAAGGTCTCTGGCTATCTCTCCGATACGTTCTTCATGCGCAGGAAACCGGTAACCATGCACCAGACAGATCGCAATCGATGAGATGCCATCGGCAATACACCGCTTCAACGCGTCGGCGAGCTCTTCCTCGTTCAGGGACAAAAGCACTTCACCTTCAGCGTTGATTCGCTCCTGCGCTTCAATCACACGTGCATAAAGCGGCTCGGGCTTGACGATGTTGAGAGCAAAGATGTCCGGACGGTTCTGGTAGCCGATCGCGAGCGCGTCACGGAATCCCTTTGTAACGACCAAGACCGTCGGCATGCCCCGGCGCTCGAGCAGCGCGTTGGTCGCGACCGTCGTACCCATCTTGACGGCCTCGATCGGTGCTCCTTCATGATTCGCGTCAGACCACCGATGTATCGCCTGCCGGATTCCCTCCGCCGCCGCATCCCCGTATTGCTCAGGATTTTCCGATAGCAGCTTGGCCGTTTCGATCTCGCCGTCGGGGCGCAGAGCGACGATGTCGGTAAACGTCCCCCCACGGTCGATCCAGAACTGCCAGTGCTTCTCGACGTCCATAGGCAAAAAGGTACGGAAAAAGGGGTCGAACCGCTATTTTTTGCCTTTTCCCGGGTATCATGTGCACAGCCTCCCCGAGGAGAGCCATAACAACAAATGACTTTCTTCTCCGAACTCAGCCGCAGGAACGTCGTGCGCGTGGGTATTGCCTACGTGGTCGTCGGCTGGTTACTGGCCCAGGTGGCGGAATTCGGCGTTCAGAGTTTCGGGGCGCCCGACTGGGTCCTTGGCATGATCGTCGTTGTCCTTGTTGTTGGTCTGCCGCTGATACTGATTTTTGCCTGGGTCTTCGAGCTGACGCCCGAAGGCATCGTACTCGAGAAGCATGTCAATCGGGAAAAATCCATCACCAGGCAGACCGGCCGCAAACTCGACATCATTATCATTGCCGTGATGGCGATCGCGCTCCTCTATATGGTCGCAGACAAGTTCGTCGGCACGACTGCGGCACCAACAGAATCTGAAATGCCCGTCAGCGCCGAATGAACTGGAGTTGAGCGTTTGAGTAGTCGCGATTCCATGGTGTCCTCACTGTGCGCGGGACTGATGCTCGGACTGCTTGTTTCTCAGGTCATTGCTGACGAAACGATGCCACGCGCCCGCGATCTGGGCATTCCTTTCGACGGGGTTCCCGGTCCGCTCAATGCGATCACGGACGTCGCGGGGGTGACGGTCGGGCAGGTGACGATTATTGAAGACTATCCGGACGATCGCGCCGCGCGTACCGGTGTGACTGCAGTTCTTCCGCGCGGACGAGACTCAATAATCCAACCCTCATTCGCAGGCTGGTTCACGCTGAACGGCAACGGAGAGATGACCGGGACGACCTGGGTGGAGGAGTCGGGGTTTCTCGAGGGGCCGGTGATGCTGACCAACACGCACAGCGTGGGCACCGTGCATCAGGCCACGATCGAGTGGCGCGTTGCGCAGGGTGGCCCGGATCCCACCGGCTATTTCTGGTCGGTGCCGGTGGTCGCCGAGACCTGGGACGGCTACCTGAATGACGTCAACGGCTTTCATGTGAAGCCGGATCACGTTTTCGAGGCACTAGATTCGGCTACTGCTGGTCCGGTAGCCGAGGGCAACGTGGGCGGCGGAACCGGGATCATCTGTCACGAGTTCAAGTGCGGCATCGGGACGTCGTCGAGGATCGCCGGTACGGCCGATGGCTCCTATGTGGTTGGTGTCCTCGTGCAGGCGAATTACGGGAGGCGTGACATGCTCCGGGTAGCAGGCGTGCCGGTAGGCGAGCACCTGCGAGGCGATAGTGCACCCGTCAAGAGTGGTGAGGTTCCCGACGGGGCAGGGTCGATAATCGTCGTGGTTGCGACCGATGCACCGTTGCTGCCTACGCAGTTGAAACGCATGGCCAAGCGAACGGCGTTGGGGCTCGCGCGTATCGGTTCGTATGCAAGCAACGCCTCCGGCGATATCTTTGTCGCATTTTCGACGGCGAACGGGAATGCCGATCTGGTGACGAGGGGCCAGTCGGTTCGCATGCTGGCGAACGAAGACATCGACCCGCTTTTTCTTGCTACTGTCGAGGCCACAGAAGAGGCGATCGTCAATGCGCTCGTTGCCGGGCGTGACATGACGGGTGACAGGGGCCATTCCGTCGAAGGCATCGATCACGGCGAGCTCATCGATGTCCTGCGCAGGCACGATCGGCTGACTAACAGCAAATAATCTGAGTAGTCAGGGGGCACGTCGGATGACGGATGAAACAGGGGAACGACCGCTTGGGTCGACTCAGCGTGTGCTCAGGGAGCATCCGGCGTTATTTGTATCGGGCGTTTATGTTCTTGCTTCGGCAATCGGCATGTTCTATTCCTGGGATTTTCTGCGACGCTTCGACATCAATGTTTTCTATTACGCGGAGATTGGTGACTTCCTGCTGGCTTCGCTAAAAGAGCTATATGCATGGGCCCTGGTGTTTGCAGCTATCCTTCTCGTTTCCCTCGATAACGCGATGAGCCGCAGGGTGGAGGCGAAAGTCACAACCCGCTGGTTCCGGTGGTACGGCACTCGGAGATACCGGTCACTCAATTATCTGGTGGCATTGGTTCTCGTCGTTGTTTTTCTGGACGCCTATGCGATCTCCAAAGCGCGTCAAATTAGAGCTGGCGAGGGTGAAGTCGTGACAGTGATGTTAACGGACGAATCTCCACAAAAGGAACAGGTGCTACTGGGGACAACCGGACGCTTTGTATTTTTGTATGACCACAATGCACAGCTGGTTTACATTCATCCGCACGAGAATGTCCTGATGATGAGAAAATACCTGCTCGACAGAGTCGACTGAGTCTTTGTTTTCCTGAAGGTTTCCTTATGGATGGCACGGCGGCTGTTCTGGCGACATTGATTATCTACAACGCCGTTCTAATCGGCGTCGGGCTCTGGGCCAGGGGGCGGAACAGGGACGTGGCCGATTTCTTCCTGGCAGGAAGGGGGCTCGGGCCGTGGATAGCGGCGATCAGCGCCTCGGCCAGCTCGTCATCCGCCTGGACCTTGCTGGGCGTGAGTGGCGCTGCCTATGCCTGGGGCTTGCCGGCCCTCTGGCTTTTCCCGGCCACGGTCGGCGGCTTCCTGCTGAACTGGGCATGGGTGGCGCCCAGGCTTCGGAAACTCGCCAATGATGAAGGCGCGGTCACCCTGAGTGCCGTTGTCGCGCCGGCTGGGTTGGGAGAATCACGGCGCCTCATCCTCCGTGCGGCTGCCGCAATCATCGTCTTCTGCTTTGTCTTCTATGTGGCCTCGCAGTTCGAGGCCGCGGGCAAGGCGTTCGAGTCGACCTTCGGGCTTTCGAAACAGGCCAGCATCCTGACCGGCGCCGGCATCGTTCTGGCTTACACCTTACTCGGCGGATTCTGGGCCGTAAGCGTGACCGACACCGTACAGGGCCTGTTGATGTTCGTCGCTGCGATCGTGTTGCCGTCTGTTGCGCTGACCACGGTCGGCGGTGTCGATGCGCTTGTTGCTGGTCTGAGCGCAAATGCCGGTGCAGGCTCACCGACCGCCTCGTTGCCGTTCGTCATGACCATCTTCTTCGTGCTCGGCATCCTCGGCATCGGCGTCGGCTACCCGGGGCAGCCGCATGTCGTCAATCGATTCATGGCCTTGAAGGACGAGAAGAGTCTGCGGCACGGGCGCATCATCGCGCTGTCATGGGCGGTGCTGGTGTATGCGGGCATGCTGACGCTGGGTCTCTCGGCGAGAGTGCTTTTTGCCGATCTCGGCGATTCGGAGCAGGTGATGTTCAGGGTGGCCGGCGATCTGTTGCCGCCCGTTGTCGCAGGGGTGATACTCGCCGCCGTGCTGTCGGCGATCATGTCGACAGCGGACAGCCAGTTGCTGGTTGCATCGTCGGCGATCTCCTACGACTGGAACCTGGCGGACGGCAGCAAGCAAAGCGGTCTTGCAAAGAGCCGCGCGACGGTCCTCGCGGTGCTGGTCCTGGCAACCGTTCTGGCGCTTCTCTGGCGCGCGGACATATTCTCCAGAGTGCTGTTCGCCTGGTCGTCGCTGGGCGCGGCATTCGGCCCCATACTGATCATGCGGCTGATCGGCCGCTCTGTCCCGGCAAGGGCGACGCTTGCGGCGATGCTGACCGGCTTCGGCCTTACGGTCCTGATCTCCTGGCTGCCGGAGACGCCGGGCGACTTCGCGGAGCGGGCCGTGCCGTTCCTGTTCGCCCTCGCCATAGCGGCAGTTGGGTCCAGGGTCCGGTAAACCATTTCCCTGTCATATGCACCATCCTCTGATGTCACCAAGTAATCGGGAGGGGCTATGAAGGATGACGATGCGCTCGACAACAACCCACACGTATCGCGTCAGGCACTTGAGGCCGTACACGGCCAGCTATTCGGCTGGGCCCTTACCCGCTGCGGCTTTGACCGCCCGCTGGCGGAGGATGTGATGCAGGAAGCCTACGTCCGGGTACTCTCCGGGGCGGCCCGATTTGACAATAAATCGTCGCTCAAGACCTTTCTCTTCGGCGT
>JBHIDG010000213.1:0-5739 GCA_046760025.1 Woeseia sp.
CGGCGCGGTCGGTGAACCCGCGATGGATGACTTGATTCGCTGGATGCGCGGTGAGGACATCAAAGATGAGGATTCGGATTCGTCGACCACCGTGCGCAACGCCATGGGCGATGCCTTGCATTCCCAGCCGGCTGCCGTCGTTTATGGCGGCTCCGCGAATTCGCCTGATGTCGTCGTGTATACGGCAACCAATGACGGTTATCTGCACGCGGTGGACGGCGTCACGGGGGTCGAGCTATGGTCATTCGTGCCGAAAGAACTGTTGAACGGCATGACCCGGCTATTCTTCGATCCGAGGTCGAAGTACAAGGTTTACGGAATCGATGGTGACATCGTGCCCGCCGTCGCCGACAGGGATAACAATGGCATCATCGATGGCGGCGATTTCGTGTACCTGCTGTTCGGTCAGCGACGTGGCGGCAACTCGTTCTACGCCCTCGACGTAACGGACAAGAACACGCCCAGGCTGATGTGGACGCGGCAGTTGAGCGGTGGCGGCCAGAGCTGGTCCAGGCCTACGGTCGCCCGGGTCGACATCGATATCGCCGGACAGAATCCGGACAGAGCTGTTGTCATCGTCGGTGGTGGATACGATTCGGTGCATGACACCCGGGTGCATCCGGCGACAGCCGATACTGCGGGCGCGGGCATTTACATGCTCGATCTCGTCAGCGGCGCCGAACTCTGGCGTGCCGGACGGGACGCCGGTGCCAATCTGCAAATCTCCACCATGACCCGGTCGATTCCGACGCAGATCCGGGTTGCCGACATGAATGGCGATACCTTCGCCGATCGCATGTACGCATCAGACATGGGCGGTCAGTTGCTGCGTTTCGACATCACGAACGGACAGGCACCGGCCAGCCTCGTTGCCGGCGGTGTGATCGCACAACTTGGTGCCGACGGACTGAGCGCCCCGACGGATGCGGACACGCGGCGCTTCTATAACTCGGTCGACGTCTCCATCTTCAGGGACCGAAACCAGAACCGCCGCTTCATTTCGTTGAGCATCGGCAGCGGCTACCGGGCGCATCCGCTGGACAACGGAGCATCGGACCGATTCTATTCCGTACGGGATCCGGATGTATTCAACCAACTGACGCAGGCTGCTTACGACAGCTACAACATTGTTACGGATGGCGACCTCGTCGAAGTCAGTGGGCGGCTGCGAACTGTCATTGACGCGACCCGGAAAGGCTGGAAGTTCAGCTTGCCGGACAATCAAAAAGTACTCGCCGGCTCGGTAACCTTCGACGACTCCGTATTTTTCGTCGGCTTCTCCCCGGAAACCAATCTCGCCGATATTTGTCAGCCCAGCCAGGGCAGGAATTTTCTCTATCAGGTCAGCGTCGAGAACGGCGACCCGGTCGTTAACAACCTGGATTCTCTCGATCCCGTCGATGCCGACAGTGAACGCATGACGCAGCTGGTGCAGGGCGGTATCGCGCCGACACCGACATTCCTGTTCCCGAGCCCGGATGACCCGAATTGCACGGGGGCCGATTGCAATCCGCCGCCAATCGGTTGTGTGGGTGTTGAATGTTTCGATCCGGGCTTTGCCAACAACCCGGTCAGAACGCTCTGGACGCAGGACGGGATCGAATGATGCGAATACTACGGAGTCACGACGATGCGTGAATTCATGCGCGGCATGAGCCTACTCGAGCTGATGATCGTCGTTGTCATCATCAGTGTCCTGGCGGTGATCGCCTATCCGAACTACCGTCAGTATGCGGCTCGCGCAAAGCGTAACGAAGCCAGGGCGGCCTTGTTGCAGATCACGACCCGTCAGGAATCGTTCTATCTCCAGAACAATACCTACACGACCGACATGACGGCGCTCGGCTTTCCGGTTGCCGGCAACTGGATCACTGACACTGGGTCATACATGATCAATGTCGGCGCGGCCGACGCCAACGATTTCACGGCGACGGCGACATACCAGAAGGCCGATGACGAAGCCGGCAGGTGTGCGACTTTCCAGGTCGACAGCCGCGGTACCAAGAGTTCGGCACCGCTGGCGGACTGCTGGACCCGGACACGCTAGTTGACGAAACGGTCAATCGCCCGTCTTGTCTTCTTTTGGCGGCTCGGGCGCATGACGCTCCGACAGGAACAGCGCATCGATGATCAGGAGTCCGGCACCGATGGTAATCGCGGCGTCGGCGACGTTGAATGAGGGAAACGGCCAGCTGCCGAACAACACCTGAATGAAATCGATCACGTGACCGAGCCGAATACGATCGATGACGTTTCCAAGCGCGCCACCCAGCACGAGCGCCAGTCCCGCCGACAGCACTGTTTTTCCACTCCGCCTCAGACGCCACAGCCACACGGCGATAACGGCACTGACGATCATGCCAAGCCCGATGAAGAACCAGCGTTGCCAGCCCGGTTGGTTCGCCAGGAAACTGAAAGCGGCACCGGTATTCTCGTGGTGCGTAATATTCAGGAACGGATTGATCGGGATCTTGCTGTATAGTGGCACCCACTCGAGTATTGCCCACTTCGTAAGCTGGTCGAATGTAACGACTAAAACGGCGATCGAAATCCAGATACCGTATGTCGGTGTCCGTCCCGAATCATTGGAATCTGTAACTTCCAAATGCGTCTCCCTACTCCGATCTCAACCTGAGAGTCGTCGGACGGACCCCGAATAACAGCAGTCCCAGCAAATACACGCCCGCACCGGTGACAACGGACAGTCCGAGCCAGATGACCCGATCAAGCATACCGACATTCACCCACCAGTCCAGCGGACGCTGCAAGTAATCGAGGGAAAACCACATCAATACGTTGGCGAACGCGACTTGTACCAACAGTCTGCCCCAGCCTCTTGACGGGCGCAGCACGCCTTCCCGACGAAGGCCCTTGTTGAGTAACCACGCGTTGACGACGGCGGCAACCGAAATCGCCAATGCGAGACCAGCGTGCGTTGCATCGTACCCTGCACGTGTCATTGTGTACGCCAGCACAACACTCAGCACGAAGTTGACGACCAGCGCGATCAGCCCGAACCTGACCGGTGTCCGCGTGTTTTGTCTTGCAAAATAAGCAGGCGCGAGGATCTTGACGTATGAAAAGCCGACCAGGCCCAGGGCAAACGCCTGCAAAGCCAGCGCCGTCATGCGAACGTCGAATACCGTGAACACGCCACCGTAAAATATCGTGGCGACCAGCGGTTCGGCGAGTACGATCAGACCGACCGCAGCCGGTACTGCCACCAACAGGACCAATTTCATCGACCAATCGACCGATTCCGAGAATTCCTTTCGCGACTCATTCGCGTGCTGTCGTGACAGTGTGGGCAGCATCACCGTAGCAAGGGCGATGCCGAACAAACCGAGGGGAAATTCCATGAGCCTGTCCGAGAAATACAGCAGGCTGATTTTTCCGACACCCAGGAGCGAAGCGATGATGCCGCCGAGCAAGACATTGATTTGCGCAACCGAAGAGCCGAATATCGCCGGCATCATCAGCGCCGTGATTCGTTTGACACCCGGATGTCCGGGATTCCATCGCGGCCTGGGGACCGCGCGAATACGAGACAGGAACGGTATCTGAAACAACAGCTGAATAAGACCGGCAACAAACACCGCATAGGCCAGCGCCATGCCGGGCTCTTCCAGCATCGGCGCAACCCACATTGCACCGGCGATCAAAACGATATTCAGTATCACCGGCGTAAATGCCGGCACACCAAAGCGCCCGTAAGTATTGAGAATGCCCCCGGCGAAAGCGGTAATCGATACAAAAAACAGATACGGAAACGTGAAACGAAGCATCGCCGTCGCGAGATCGAAACGACCGTCACTGCCGACGAATCCCGGCGCAACAATCACCACGAGAACCGGCGCCGCAATGACGCCGATCAGGGTAAGCAGGAACAGAACGAGCCCGAGCGTTCCGGCAACCGAATCGACAAGCTCTCTTGCTTCGCCGTGATCGCGCTTCTCCCGATAGCTCGCCATTACGGGAACGAAGCCCTGTGAAAAAGCGCCCTCGGCGAAAAAGCGACGAAGCATGTTCGGTATTCGATTGGCGACGAGAAAAGCGTCCATCACTATGCTCGCACCGAAGAACCGGGCGAACACCACGTCCCGAACGAGGCCCAGGACACGGGACAGGAGCGTCATTACGCTGACCACCGATGTCGAGCGCAACAAGCGCAGGGCCGAGACCTTGGGTGCGTCATCTGTGGCCATGATGGGCGCTAGTTTAGCCTGAGATGCAGCCAAAAATCAGTGGATTAGCGAGTCATTGACAATCAACCGGCGGCCGCGAATAATACGCCGCTCTCCAGCTCCCGGCAGTGGATTTACAGCAGTGGCCAACATCAAGTCAGCCAGGAAACGTGCCCGACAGGCGGAAAAAACCCGGCTTCACAAGATGGGACTTCGCTCCAAGATGCGAACCCATATCAAGAACGTAATCAAGGCAGTCGAGAAAGGCGATAAAGCCGCCGCGGAAGCCGCCTACAAGGACGCGGTCCCTGTAATCGACAGTATGGTGAATAAAGGCGTCGTCAACAAAAACAAGGCTGCCCGCCACAAGAGCCGCCTGAACAAGATGATCAAGGCAATTGCCGCCTAAGCGCTTTCAGCCGATTCCGAATCCGCCAACACCTCGAGTTCCCGGATAATCGCTCGAGCCAGTTTCGCGGTCCCCTCGCCACTCACGGCGCTAGTCTCGAAGACCGGTCCGTCCCAGGCCAGCTCCTCGACCAGTCCATTTCGCTTGCTGACGGCATCCTCGCTGGTGAGCAGGTCGATCTTGTTCAGGACGAGCCAGCGCGGCTTTTGTGACAGGTCCTCGGAAAACGCCTTGAGCTCCCTCTCGACAGCACGAAAATCGCTCACAGGCTCGGATTGGGGACCGATCGGCGTGATGTCGACCAGATGCAGCAGCAGCCTGGTACGCTGCAGGTGTTTCAGGAATTGCATGCCCAGACCGGCACCCTCCGCAGCGCCCTCGATGAGCCCGGGGACGTCCGCCATCACGAAACTCTGCAACGGCCCTGCCGACACTACGCCGAGCTTGGGATGCAAGGTAGTAAACGGGTAGTCCGCTACCTTCGGGCGTGCAGCCGACATTGCACGTATCAGCGTGGACTTGCCTGCGTTGGGCAATCCCACCAGGCCGACGTCGGCCAGTAGCTTTAGTTCGAGTTTCAGGTGCCGCTGCTCGCCCGGCGTTCCCCGGGTCGTCTTGCGAGGAGCCCGGTTGGTACTGCTTTTGAATCGCGTGTTGCCGTATCCACCGCGCCCTGCCTCTGCGACCATCAGGCGCTGCCCGGTTTCGGTGAGGTCACCGATTAATTCGCCAGTATCGACATCGAATATCACAGTGCCGCAGGGAACCATCACGTCGAGGTCCCGACCGGATTTGCCCGTTCTGTTCCTGCCGGCACCGGGTCGTCCGGTTCCGGCTTTGAATTTTCTGGCAACACGGAAATCTGCGAGCGTATTGACGGACTCGTCCGCGACCAGATAGACGCTGCCGCCGTCGCCACCGTCGCCGCCGTCCGGACCGCCTCTCTCGATGAATTTTTCGCGGCGAAAACTCAGGCAGCCGCGACCACCGTTTCCGGCCTGCACACTGATCGTGGCTTCATCGACGAATTTCATAGTTCGGTGCCGGGCACTGACTTATTTGACCAACTGGGCATAGCTGCCCGCTGCGGAGCCGGAAGCAATAAGCCAAATGGTTAATTAGTCAAATAAGTCAGTGCCCGGCACC
>JBHIDG010000214.1:0-5739 GCA_046760025.1 Woeseia sp.
CAATTGTCATTCCAGACCCTGACCAGGTTCGCGGCGGAGCTTCTGGCGGGTTCCCGAGTCAGATCGCCGAGATCTCTCACGGTCAGCACATACGCCCAGCCGGTGCGCGGATTTCCAAGCTGATCATCCCGGTCGTAACGGGCGAAAAACACGGTTCTCTCCAGTTCACCGAGCTTCAGGAGCAGCTCGATGCCGGCAACCCGGATATTCCGGTTGAACTCCGTCTGCTCGTTGCGCCAGGTATTGTAAGCGAGGCTCGTCAATGCAACCACGAGGCTGATGAGGGCAACGGAATAACGTCGCAGCTGGTCGGTAAATGATGTCATTATTCGTACCTCGGATAGAATTGCTCCGGGAATTGTAGAGTCGACACGTTCCAAAAGTAACCAGTTCATGCCCGCACGGCGCCTGTATCACGACGATTTGTACCACTTCGACAGGCCCCAGCCGTCTTACTGGGAGGCGACCGCCGGGCAGACGGATCTGCAGGCCGCAAGACTGAATGCCGATGACCGCTGTGAGGTCGTCATCATCGGCGGCGGCTATACGGGGCTGTCCGCGGCCTACCATCTGGCGAAAGAACACGACGTCGAGGCGCGTGTGCTGGAAGCCGGGCACATCGGCTGGGGCGCATCCGGACGTAACGGGGGATTCTGCAGTATTGGCGGAACTTCGCTCGGTCTGACCCGTCAGCTCGATAAGTTCGGCCTCGAGAATGTGCGGCACTTTTATCAGTCGCAGGCAGACGCAGTGGAACTGGTCCGCGGGATTATCCGGGACGAGGGCATCGATGCGCAAATGGCCGGCGATGCCGAGCTCGAGGTCGCGCACTCACCGAAACTATTTGCAGAGCTGAAAGAACAAGCCGAATTGCAATTTCGCATGCTCGGCCTCGATACGTCTGTCATATCCGCCGCTCAGTATAGATGCGAATACTTCGATTGTGCCGAGCAGTTCGGTGCGGTGATGATGAAACCGACGTTCGGCCTGCATCCGATGCGTTATGTTCTTGGGCTCGCCCGGGCGGCCGAAGAACACGGGGCAATACTGCACCGTGACAGCGAGGTCATCGGCTGGCAAAAGCAGGGCAACGACCACATCCTGATGACCAGGCACGGCACATTACGATGCCGGTACGTGATCATGGCAACCAACGGTTTCATGCCCGAAACCTTGAATCCGGTATTTCACGGCCGGCCATTGCCCATGATCAGCGCGATCGTGGTAACCAGGCCACTGGATGACGCGGACCTCGCGGCGCAGCGATGGCAAACAACGACTCCCGCGATTACATCGCGAAAACTCATGAACTACTTCCGATTGCTTCCGGACAACCGTTTCCTGTTCGGGGGGCGAGGAAGCTCCGGCGGCGACGACGCATCTGCGGCCAGGAACTACGAGGCGCTTGCCAAACGGCTGGGTCAGCTGTTTCCGGCATGGAAAGACATCCGGATCGATTACAGATGGCACGGACTAATCTGTATTACGAGGAGACTGACACCCTGCGTCGGGCGACTTGCCGACGATCCGAGCGTGTTCTTCGGTTTCGGCTACCATGGCAACGGTGTCAACACCTCGACATGGACCGGCCGGCAAATTGCGGACTGGCTGGCGAACAGTGCACAGGGAGACGCGACGGTTCCGCAATCACTGCCCGTCATGATGCGCGGGCTGTCGGGGCGATTCCCTTGCCCGGCACTGCGCCGCCAGTACGTTCGGGCGCGGATCGCCATGTTCCGATTGTCCGACCGGGTTACTTAGGTCCGGAGGATAAATCTGACCGCGGCAACCGTATTTCTTCCGGTTTCACCGAATAAATCACTCTGCGACTTCTCAGGCATTCGGCTATCGTTAAATGGCGCAATTGGCGTATTGACAGTGAACAGGCAAAAACAAGGAGGTTGATGCTATGCGTGAACTCGATTCGACAGAACTGAGCCTGATATCAGGCGCCGGTGAGGGGTGCTCCGGGAATTCCGGTAACTCCAGTGGCAGTGGCAACAATCTTGGCGGAGTTACGGACTCGGACAGCTTCGGCGACGACGTGGTCAACATCTATGAAGGTCTTGTACAGGCTGCCTCGCACATCATCGAACGGGTCGCAGATGCGATCAAGAACTAGCAACGTGCGACATCGGGGCGCTCATGCGCCCCGGTGTCTTTTTGCATCACCAAAAGAATGCTCAACGCCATTCCGACGACGGCCAGGGCGCTGGCGATCAGTCCCGTTCCGATAATCGAATTGGTCATCTCTACCGGGTTCCATTGCACGCTTATGCATTCCGAATCAATCACAGCTACCGCATTGTAAGTGGCGTGCGTAATCAAAGGAGCCCAAAGTGTCCTGCAGTTGACAACCTGCATGCCGAGAAAAAGACCGCCGAGAAATGCGATCAATATCGCCTGCGGGTTATGGACGATCGCGAACAGCGCAGATGACAGGATAAGCGCCGGAATCCTGCCGCGAGCAATCAAAGTGTGCATTATCAGGCCACGATTAATTGTTTCTTCCGTAGCGGGGATCAGCAAAGACATCACCAGAAAACTGACTGCCAGCACTATTGAATCCGGGCAGCCAAAGCGCATGACCGGACCGACGATAAGTTGCGGGCCTGAATTCGAGAGAACTCCGAAGGAGACAAGGGCTACCAGTCCTCCCCAATAACTCGCCCGTAACGCGACCCCAAGGAGAATTGAACGAAGAATAAGTCGGACGGTGAGGTTGTGTCTGCGAAGCAAAGAAATCAGGACATGCCCGTATTGCCGCAGCACCGGGAACAACAAGACCAGTAGTATGGGCGGGACGACCAGATAACTGAGATCTTTGGCAAATGAAGCCGACTCGCCGTTTTCGATCAGTTTCGTTTCCGTGAATGCGCGTACAAACAACGCGGCGACCTGAAACAACATGATCGCGAATATCGGCGCGCGAATTGAACCGGGCGTAGGCACATCGGCCAGTCTAGACGCGCGAACAGGTCATACAGAACCACAGAAAGTGAAACGATCGATCAGATTTGTCGCTTGTTGATCTCAGACTTGCTCGAAATCTTCCTTGAACCGGACCGAACAGTCTGGGCAGGCGAAGTCATCGGGCAGTGAGGCGAACTCGGTGCCGGGCGGATAGCCCTCGTGTTCATCGCCATCTTCTTCGCTGAAGACGTAGCCACACTCGGGGCACCTGAATTTACTCATACAGATTCAGGCTGCCTGCAGTTTGTGCGCCTGGCCAAACTTTTCATACAGCGCCTGTTTGCTGGCAGGATCAATGTTGACTTTATCCAGGTCTCCGCCGACGTCGGGTAGAGCCAGTAACCGCCTGTCCATTACCCGGTACCAAAGCCAGGGTATGTAGGCGAGCAGGTAGACGCCGAAGTAACCGTTGGGCAGGGTTGGCAGGTCATCGAAGTTCCTCAGTGACTGGTATCGGCGCAGAGGATGAGCGTGATGATCTGAATGTCTCTCCAGGTGAAACAGAACCAGATTGCTGTAGATGTGATTGCTGTTCCAGGAATGATGTGGGCGGCAACGTTCGTATTTGCCGTTCGCATCCTTTAGTCTCAACAATCCATAATGTTCCACGTAGTTTGCACTGGTCAGTTGCCACCATGCAAAGACATTGTGGATCATCAGGAACGGAATCATTGTCCAGCCGAATGCGGCAATGAGACCGAGCTGCAAAGCGGCAGTTATCGACAAAGACTGCAGAATCTGATTATCGGCGTTCCATGCCGATTTATTGCGCCGCTCGAGACGGTCTTTTTCAATGTCCCAGGCACGCCAGAATGCGCCCGGAATTTCTCGCAGCGCAAACTTATAGATGCTCTCGCCCATTCTGGCGCTAGCGGGATCTTCGGGTGTCGCGACATCGCGATGATGACCGCGATTGTGTTCAATCCAGAAATGACCGTATCCAGGCACCGCGAGAACGATCTTCGCGAGGATCCGTTCGAGTTTGGACTTCTTGTGGCCGAGCTCGTGGCCGGTGTTTATGCCCAGGCCGCTGGTGATTCCCGCTACCACGGCTAGCCCGATAGTTGCCCACCAGGCCAGGTATTGCGTACCGGCCCAGTAAGCTGTTCCAACCAGCGTGACAAAGTGCAATGGTACGACGATGTACGTCAATAACCGATAGTAGCGATCCCCGTCGAGCTGCAGCACTACGGCCTGGGGTGGATTATTCTCGTCCGCACCCAGGATCCAGTCGAGAATCGGCGCCACGACATATCCCAGCGCAAGCGGAAGCAACAGCCATGCCTGATAACCGGTCTCGGCATGCAGCCAGATGCCGAGAAACGGTTCCAGCGGGTATAGAACAGACAGCATCCAGAACCATCGTTTGCGGTCCCGGTAGAAGATCGCCTCTCCGGTCTCCAGTGTCGCGGTGTAACCTTTCATAGAGGGAACCCTCGGAATGCGCCAACTGGATTATGTCGCTTATGAACGGCTCTTCCAATGCCCGAATTCACGTATCGATGGCCGTTGTTGCAGCCGGGTCAGGCCGTCGATATTTTGTTCAATTGGACACGTCCGGAAACGGTTTCAGGAACTAGGTTTTTTTGAAACAATGGCTTACGAAGCCTGCGTGGTGCTTGCTGCATTTCCCGATACAACAACCACAACAATGCCCAAGACGACAGACGACACTCAAAAGTTGTCGTGGCAGGCCTTCTTGCAGGCAGAGGGAGCTTGTGATGAGCGGTTGCGATAGGATTTGTGAAACGACCAATAAGAGTTGAATCGATATAATGAGTCAGGCAACATCAATTGGCTTGATCACCGCGGCTGGTTTTGCGCTCGGCGCCTGCAGCCCGGGTGAGCAGGACGCCGCCGCGGACAGGAGCGAACCACCCGCGGCACTCACGGCGGCGACCCTCGGTGAGCAATCGATTCTCTCCGCCGAGGATTATCTTGCCGATACCGCATATCTTCACGCAGATGTCCGCCGTGGCGAGGCCCTGGCAATGCAATGTCGCGCCTGTCACAGTCTGGAGCGCGGCGGTGCCAGCATCGTCGGTCCGAATCTTTTTGGAATTTTCGGCAGGCCTGCGGGAAGCGCCGACTTCGCATACTCGGATGCCCTGGCGGGGAGCGATTTCGTCTGGACGCCGCGGGCGCTCGACGCCTGGCTCGTGCAGCCATTTGCCTTTCTGCCGGGCAATCGAATGAGTTTCCCGGGATTGCCGGCCGACGACGACAGGAATTCATTGATTGCCTACCTGCTGCACACTACGGACAGCGGCGCCGATGAGTGACCTGGAGCGAGTGCGGTCACTGACTGACAACCGTGACCGAATCGATCGGCGCAGATTTTCCTGGCGAACGGTATTTTTCGGATTTTTTCGATCACGCCGGCGGGGAATTCGGCGTTATGGCGAGTCCGAGCCGATTTATTCCGACTGGCATCACCCGTGGCTGTTTTTCCTGGCAACGGGGACGATGTTGCTGAGTTGCATGGATGGTTTTTTCACGCTCCAGCTTCTCGACCGCGGTGCAGTCGAAATGAATCCGGTGATGGCCGTAATCATCGGCAAGGGTACGCTGACCTTCGCCGCAACGAAGATGCTACTGACCGGACTCGGGATACTGGTGCTTGTTTTTCTGTCGCGATCCAGAATGTTCAACCTGATGCGGACAGGTCTGGTCCTGACCATGTTCTTCAGTTTCTATGCATGCCTTGTCTGCTACGAGTTCATTTACCTGCTTCGCGTCTTCTAGATCCCGGCTCCCGATCCCGCC
>JBHIDG010000215.1:0-5738 GCA_046760025.1 Woeseia sp.
GTGTTAATCGGCGGGGGCATCGCTCCCAAGATGCTGCCAGCATTGGCGACTTCGCGCTTCATCAGCGCGTTTGTGGAGAAGGGCCGCTACGCCGAGATCATGGGAAGCATGCCGGTTAAGGTTGCGCTGAATCCAGGGGCGCCGCTCATCGGTGCGGCCCACTTTGCATTGCGGTTGCGCACCTGAATTTTCTGTCCTCTCGAATCGGACTGTGATCAGGCCTTCAACCAATTATCGGCTGCCAAAGAGTCACTGCACGCCGGGCACCTGGTAAAACGTGCTGTCGTTTCCGAAAACTCAGATTCCAGAAGCTTCCACGATTCCCGCGGGGCAGATCCGGGCCGTATCGTCAGTTTTCCATGGTGGAGGGGGCTTGATGATTTTGCCAAGCGATCCAGGGGAAGCGGTCGGCGCTCGACGAGCCCGTAATAGATGACAGCATGTCGCACTGAATCCCTGGCGGAACCGAACTCCAGGTCGGGCGTTCTCACATAAGGTGAAGGCCGCGAACAGCCGCTTTTGGTTCGAAAGGAACGTTTAGGAGCACGCGTACTTTCTCCGTGGTGCAGCCAGCTCAGAGCTCACCGCAATCGGCATCCACCACAGTGACTCTACGGTCAGATTACCGGTCAAGAATGGCTTTCTGTTCTGGGGTCAAGTTCGCCCAGGCGAAAAAGTCATCCATCCACTGGGCCTGGTTCGGCACGATATCGCCAAAGGTGATTTGCTCGCGCACACTCTTTTCCCGGATGTAACGATGAAACTTTTCCGTAGCGACAGCTGCGTTGAGCGTTCGCTCGATTTGGGCTTCTGGAATCACGATGACACCATCATCGTCACCAAAAATATAGTCGCCCGGACGGACAAGCACGCCGCCGCAATTGATGTCGATGTTGACATCTCTGGCGAACAACACGCGCCCTGTACCGACCAACGGCGTGAAGCCTTTGCAATAGGTCGCAAAGTCGAACTCTTGGCGAAACTCCCTTTGATCGCGGATCGCGCCATCAGTGACCAATCCCTCACAGCCAAACTCATCGAGGATGGCAAATTTGATATCGCCGCCAATTGCTGCGTCGGCATAACCGCTGGCATCGACGACCAACACTTTTCCAGGACCGCAGAGTTTGAGCGCGTACATCATCGGATCGCCGCTAGCGACCTTCTCGGCAAATGCCTCTTGCGTATCCGTGACGCAGTCCTCACGCGCCGGCAAAGACCGGACGGTGACGGCTTGGCCAAACAGCTTCTTATCCGGCCGAACGGCAATTAGGCCCGGAATGACAACTCGATGCGCTTTCGGTGACATCACATCCGATACCGACGCAACCGAAGTTTGTTCCGTCAGCGTCCTTAGATTTTCGAAAGAGAGAGTGGGCACGGTCATGTCCTATCCAATTTTTCGTCAGTTCGGGTTTCGCGATTTACACTATCGTGTGCCAGCACATGTAATCTGGTAGCTCACCACGGGTCACTTGACTGAAAACCTGCTTCACGCGTTGCGATACCGGCCCGACATTTCCCCGACCGACAACGCGGCCATCGTAATTTGCAACTGAATTTATCTCGGCCGCCGTGCCGGTCAGGAATATCTCGTCTGCAACCGACAATTCATCTGGAACGACGACACGTTCCTGAAGTTCCAAGTTGAGCTCCTGGCGCGCCAGCTCAATGATGGTGCTGCGCGTAATTCCTTTGAGGATGTAACCCGTTTGCGGGGTTATTAGGATGCCATCCTTCACCAAGAAGACGTTTGATGATCCGGCTTCCGCGACATTACCATTGATATCCAGCATGATCGCGTCGTCCGCACCGTTCCGGCGGGCGTATTGCAGGTTGAAATGGGAGTTCGTGTAGTAGCCCGTCACTTTTGCCTCGATGTCCCCGGCTTTCGGCGAGGCGCGCTCGATCTCACTCAACACAACGTTCAATGTATCGGATTTGCGATAGCGGCCCATTGGCCAGAAGAACACGGAGAACTCGACAACATCCGTATTTCCGAGACCAGGCTTGCTCAAACCGAATTGGAGTTGCGGACGGATGTAACCATGTGACTCGCCACTTGCGGCTACGGTGTCGACGCAAGCCGCGGCGATGTCATCATAGGAATATGGGGTTTCGATGCCGAACTTTTGCGCACTGGCCATCAAGCGCTCCAAATGCTCGTGCATTCGGAAAATGCTGACCCCGTTCACCGTGTCATAAACGCGGATCCCCTCAAATACGGCGGTCCCATAGTTCAATGCATGCGTAATGACATGAACCGTCGCCTCGTCAAACGGAACCAATCGGTCATTGAACCAAACGGGGTGTTGAGCGCCGGCCGACACTGGAGCGAGGTCTTGAATCATGAGAACGTTTCTCCGGCCGATCGGAATACCTACCCGGCGAACTGGGAATGGGGATGCAACATGACGGCTGCGCCGATGTCGAGTTAACGATCGTAACCCGGCATCTCCCGCCCCAGTTTCCGCAACAGGGCAGGCCATTCGCGGCTGCCGTCATACTCCCACCAGGGATTGTCGTGATATCCCGCGTGCCAGGCGTCGGTTTTCCGATCGGCAGGGATGTGGATCTTCGCGCCCGTCTGCATGCATCCGACCTGTAGGTCACAAGCCTGGTTGAGGTAGAAAGCCATGAAAAACGCGTCCGGGACGGACTTCGCCGCGATGAACATGCCGTGGTTGCGCATCAGGAGCACCGGGAGATCGCCGAGGTCTTCAAGAAGTTGTTTGCAGAATTCGTCGCCGCAGTAAAATTCGAACTCGGAGAAGCCCCAGAGCCCCTTAAACATCACTGCGGCCTGGCTGATCGGCAGCAGCTCCGTCTCGAGGCTCGCCAAGAGCATGGTCGACTTCGTGTGGGCGTGCAGGACACAGGTCACGTCCGGCCGCGCCTTCAGCGTCGTCTGGATCATCGAGACGGCGGCGGCGTTCATATCGGTGCCGCGCTCGGCTCCCGGCCACCTGCTGATGGGGAGGTTGTGCAGCGAGGATGCCGTGATCTCCTCGTTGAACTCGCCATATCGGGCCAGCAGGAACTGATCGTCCGCCTCCGGGACACGCGCGCCGATAAAGCCGTTGGCGAGATCGGTCATGCGATAGAGAGCCATCAGTCGATAGCAGGCGGCAGTATCGACGCGGGTCCGCCATTCGACGTCGGGCATACCGGAGGGCTTGTTCGAGGCTGCGTGCTGCCGCGCGCGGGCGGTGGAAAGCTCAAGGGTCGTCGACATCGGCGCTGTCCTTTGTTGAGAGGAATGACAGCAGGGTAACGTGAAGCGCCCGCCTTGCATTCTCTCGATTGACAGAAATATTATCTGGAATGACAAATTTCGCTGAGCCGCGGCCCGTCGAAGTCGGCATCCTGATTGTAGCCGGGTTCACGGCACTGCATCTCGATTTGGCAGTCGACGGCTTTCGCATCGCCAACCGGGTGGAAGGCCGGACTCTCTTCCGCTGGAGCGTCCTTGCACCGGATGCTCGCGCGGTCGAGGCGAGCAATGGTCGGGCTTATGCCCCAGACGCCGTAATCGACATGAAAAGCCGTTTCGATGTCGCCTTCGTCATCGCCGGGTATCAACCGGATGCGGCGATCAACGATACCTGCCTTGCCTGGTTGCGCACGCAGAACCCCTTCGCCAAGGTCATGGCGGCAGTCGACACTGGAACCGTGCTGCTCGCCCATGCCGGGTTGGGTAGGGGCAGAAAGCTCGCCATTCATTGGGAACACGAACCGGTTCTCGCCGCCGCCTTCCCGCGACTCGAACTGTCCAGCGCTGGGGCCATGGTGGATGGCCGGTACTTCACGTCTTCCGGCGGTTTGTCCGCGGCCACGACCGTGCTCGCCATTATCCGCCACTTCTGCAAAGCAGCGACGGCCGGTCGGGTCGCGGAGATCCTCTATCAGGCAGGCCGCGTGGTGCAGGGCACGAACGATGGGCCGCGCGGCGACCCCATTGAACGTGTGGAACGGTTGATGCGGCAGAACCTTCAGGTGCCGCTCAGCCTCGACGAGCTTGCCGGCGCCGTTCACATGCACAAACGAACGCTCGCGCGCGCCTTTGCGAAAGCAAGAGGCGTGACGCCGATGGGACGATACCGCGAACTGAGACTCCAGCAAGCGCGGGAGTTGCTCGCCAGCAATCGGACGACGATCTCCGACGCCGCCGATCAAACGGGGTTCTCGTCCGTATCTGGCTTCTCCACCGCGTTCAGGAGGCGGTTCGGGTCTCCGCCATCTCGAACGGGGTGAGACGCTGATCTTGTTGAAGCGATCCAATCGTTCGAACTTCGTTGAGTTTGTTCTCTCTCATGTCCGTTTTCAAGCTGTGTCGGCAGCATTGTTCGTCCCCGGCATCGCGGGTTCGGATAAGGCTCGAGGCTGTCGGGCATGGCAGGAGGCGGGATCAAACCTTCTCCGCCTTAATATCAATGAGTTAGCGTTTCCGCACCGGCGGCACCCACTGCGAGGCAGGCCGTGAGTGCCGCTACGCCTTCGATCAAGGTTCGTCTCTGGCCTCCGTGCTTCTCAAGTCAGCGTAGTGTCACCCGAGCACCGAGAAGCTGCTGTCGGGATTGATCTCGCGGCGTCGAGAGTAGAAGCCCAGGCTGACGGTTCGGTCGATGTAACGCAGATGGAAGCTGACCGGGTCGTCGTCGTGATCGTGTCCGGCCTCGCACGCCGCAATCAACTCGGCCATCATCTCCCCGACGATCGGGGCGTTCTTGAACTGGTTTCCGCTGGTGCCGACCGCCATGTAGAAGCCCCGCAGGTCGGACCGATCATAGATCGGGATCCAGTCGTCGGAGACATCGTACAGCTCCACGAGCCCTTTCGCCCGGGGAGGAATGCCCAGATCGGGCATCCGTTGAGCCAGACGCATGACTTGCACCCGCCACTGATCGCTAAAGTCGCGATTGAAATCGTCCGGGTCAACCCATTGGCGTTCGTCGCAAGGCGGATCTTCGCTGCCGATCAATATGTGATTGCCGATTTCCGGGCGGATATAGACCCCGATTTCGCCGTCGGAGAACACGAAACCATTCTTCTCGTAATCGAATCCCCGGGGCGTGGGCACATGGCACACCTCGTGGCGCAGCGCCTTAGTCTTGACGTTCATGCCCGCCTCGACCCCGGCCAGACGGTTAATCTTGAAGGAGTGCGGCCCCGCGACGTTGACCACGACCGAGGCATCCACGTCTTCGCCGCCGTCGAGCTCGACCCCCACCACCCGACCGCCCGATTGGTGGATCGCGGTCACTGCGGTGTTGAACCGGAAGGTCGCCCCGGCGGCCTCGGCCGCGCGCTGCAAGTTGTGGGTGGCGAGCTGCGGGTCGGTGACATAGCCGCCGTCGGGAAAGAACACGCCGCCGGAGAGCGGCGGGCCTTCCGGCTGGCCGAAGGTGGGGTCGTCGACCGGCTTGGCCTCTCCAAAGCTGTCGAGGACCACCACCGGCAGCCGTTCTCGAATCCGTTCAGCACTCCAATGCTCGTAGGGACAGCCGATCTGGTCCATCAGCTTGATGGTCGGCTCCAGGAACTTGTTGGCCGGCGTCTTTAGGCGCAGGCAGCCGCAGTTCACGTAGCGGGCCAGGCCGCGCTCATCGCTCACGCCCAGGAAGTTGGCCCAATCGCGCCAGTAGAAATGGCCCTCCCAGCCCAAGGCCGACCCGTCCACGGTCGAGTAGTAGGGTCGGATGATGGCACAGGACCCCTAAGTCGAGCCGTAGCCCGCC
>JBHIDG010000216.1:0-5722 GCA_046760025.1 Woeseia sp.
TTGAGCACATAGCCGACTGCCCGTGCATCGAAGGCCTCGATCGCGTATTCATCGTACGCCGTTGTAAATATTACGGCGGGCGGCGACTCGAGCGCATTCAAGTGATGCGCCGTCTCGATGCCGTTCATCCCGGGCATCCGGATGTCGAGCAGGACGACATCGGGCGCCGACCTGCCGGCGATCTGGAGAGCCTGCTCGCCGTTTCCGGCCTCTCCGACGACTTCGTGCTCGTCCGATTCGGCAAGCAACCGGCTCAACCTTTCGCGGGCTGGCGCTTCATCATCGACGATCAGGATCTTCACGCCGCGTGCTCTTCACAGGGAAAAAAGAGCCTTACGTTGAATTCGTCATCGGATTCTTCGACGGACACGGCCGCTTTGGCGCCGTACGCCAGATCGAAGCGCTGCCGGATGTTCTCCAGCGCCATCCGGTTTCCAGCTGTCTGCCCCGGCTGATTCGCCGGCACGGGGTTTCGAATTCGGATCTCGAGGTTCCTGTCTTTGCGTACACCGCTTATGGTTACCTCGCCGCCGTCGGGGAGGAGCTCGATGCCGTGATAGATGGCGTTTTCGAGCAAGGGCTGGAGGGTGAGACTCGGCATCAGCGCGCGCATCGGCAATTCTTCGACATCCCAGCGGACATTGAGACGCTCGCCGAGGCGCAGCTTTTCGATGCGTTGATAGATCGCTGCGGTCTCGAGTTCCTCTTTCAGCGTGGCCCGGTCCTGCGGGCCACCGAGGTTGGCGCGGAACAGGTCGGCGAGGTCCTCGACCGCTTCCTCCGCGCGATTGGGGTCGCTTCTCGTCAGGGAGGCGATCGTGTTCATGCTGTTAAACAGAAAATGCGGACGGATCAACGCCTGCAGCGCGCTTATTCTCGATTGCGCTTCCAGCACGATGCTGCGGCGCCATTCACTCGAGATATACAGGTATCGCATGGCGAGCGCGATGACGATCGAACTGATCGCAAACGTGCGGAGGATGAATCCCCAGTGCGTGTCACTGATGATGACCGCCTCGCCGAAAATTCCGGTCAGCTGAAACGTAATTTCTGCGAGAACGAGGCTGAGCACTTCCAGCAGGATGAAACTGATCACGAATGCCTGGGTCTGACCGAACTTCTCGACCCACGGGCGAATCTTGCAAAGAATGGCCGTGCCCAGCAACGCCAGCCAGAGAATGAAGAGAGACATTTTCGCGAGTTCGGTCAGAAACGTGCCTGGCGTAGTGTGCGAGGCGAGCGTCAGGGCTATGGCGACGAGCTCGGCAACGAGCACGACGACGAAGATCGTGCCGGCGGCACAGAAATCGGGTAGATACGCTTGGGATTCTGGGTCTGCTTCAGGGTGTCGAGAGGCCAAGCCCGGTGCTCCTCACTTACTGAGTCGGCATTGTAACGCGACTCGCGAGGGGACATGAGGTCATCCCTACGGGTTCAGACGCCGCTCGACACGACGTGGGCGGCACGGGGGAGAATGGCTCAGGAGTCGCAGAATTCCTCGACCTGGCTCTGAACGCGCTCGCGCGCGGCCAGCATCTCGTCTTCGTCGAGGTATACACGGTCACCGTTATCATCCAGCTTGTACAGTCTCCTGGATGTCAGGAATTTTTGCAGGCGTGCCTTGTAGCTGTCGCACTGTTCCTGTCGCTCCAGCGCCTGTGCCCGGAGTTCCTCCTCGGTCGGTCCTTCGGGCGCACTCGCTGTCGCTTGCGCGGCCGCTGCTCTTGCTTCACGACGCTGCTGTAACCGCGCCTGGACCTTGGCAGGGTCCGTTGGCTTCGAACTGATATCGAGCCGTTCTTCTGTTGGTTCGCCGGTCGGGCGATCGACGTAATGGACGTTACCCTGCTCGTCAGTCCATCGGTAAATCTCGCCGGCAAAAGCCATCCCTGCCGCCAGTGTGACAAGCATGGAGAGACAGGCGATCGTGTTTTTGCGAATGGTGGTCATGTACCGCACGCTGAGTCCGTTAATGCGTTGAACGATAGCCCATTACAGCATGACCTCGCCATACATGACGTGACCATCGTCACAGGCCATGCCGTGCTGTGGTCGTCAAAAACAAGCGGACCCCCCAGCTCGCTTATGTTCAGTCCCTGGGCACACGGCAAAATGCGCACTGATCTGGGCAAGCTTGGAACATGATTATTATCTGGTCACGATCGACCTCTTCCAATCCGTTTCTCACGGCCGTCATGAGCTCCGGGCAGGCATTGTGATTGCACTCGCCCGAGGGGGCACCGGCGTTTTCGTGTTCGGCGTCGGCCGCGCGCCGCGCGCCGGCATCGATCGCGCCGGTATCCACACAAGATCCCCGATGCCCGGAACCGAGCCGTGCGAAATGCCGGGTCACGCGCTGTTTCAGTACTGGCCTTTTATTGCGGAGTGCGGTATCAAGCTTCCATGGCATTCGAGTCCATAGACGAACTGGCAAGACGCCTCGCCGATGCTGTGCCGCAAAGTCTCAGATCAGTGAAAGACGATCTGGAGAAAAACTTCCGTTCAGTGCTTCGATCCGGCCTCGGCAAACTCGACCTCGTCACGCGGGAGGAATTCGAGGTGCAGGAAGCCGTGCTCGCGCGCACCAGAGAGAAACTCGAAGCGCTCGAAGAACGGCTGAAATCGATGGAAGCTGCAAAAGCCAAGAAGAAGAAAAAGGTGGCGAAGAAAAAGAAGTAGTCAGGACATCGCCATTGCCAGGGAGGGCAGATGGGACCCGCAATAGTGCATAGCCGAGCCCAGCTCGGCATCGAGGCGCCGGAAGTCACAATCGAAGTATTGCTGTCCGGTGGATTGCCCGGATTCAATATCGTAGGCCTTGCAGAAGCCGCGGTCCGTGAAAGCAAGGATCGCGTCCGCGGCGCCATCATCAGCTCCGGTTTCAGTTTCCCGCAGGAACGCATTACGGTCAGCCTGGGCCCCGCCGACATGAAGAAGACTGGCGGGCGTTTCGATCTGCCGATCGCGCTGGGCATCCTTGCCGCAAGCAGGCACATCCCGCCGGAATCGCTCGCCGGACTCGAGTTCTACGGCGAGCTCGGCCTCAACGGGGAAATTCGCACCATCCCGGGGGCGTTGCCGGCCGCGCTGAAGGCAACAACGGCCGGCCGCTCGGTATTCGTGCCCGTCGGCAACGGCCCGGAAGCGAGGCTGTCATCGGCGAGCGTGTTCGTCGCGGGAACACTGCTGCGGGTAACCTCTCACCTGAACGGTTGCTCGGAGGTCGAACCACAACGACCGTTGCGCCCGCCGAAAGGCCGGGCCGACGCGCCCGACCTTCGCGACGTCAGGGGACAGCATCTCGCGAAGCGCGCCCTCGAGATCGCGGCGGCCGGCGGCCACAATATTCTCCTGATCGGGCCACCCGGCGCCGGCAAGAGCATGCTGGCCCGCAGGCTGCCGGGCATCCTGCCGCCGATGAGTGAGCGGCAGGCCCTGCAAACCGCGGCGGTAACCTCGATACTCGGCAAGGACATCGATCTGGACGAGTGGCGGCTGCGACCATTTCGGGCCCCGCATCACACGGCATCCACCGCGGCGCTGGTCGGCGGCGGCTCGATTCCCCGGCCCGGGGAGATCTCGCGCGCGCACAACGGCGTCGTGTTTCTGGACGAGTTGCCCGAGTTCAACCGGCGTGTTCTCGAGTCGTTGCGGGAGCCGATGGAAGCCGGGTGCATCGCCATATCGCGCGCCGGATGCCAGGCGGAATTCCCCGCGCGCTTTCAACTCGTCGCGGCCATGAACCCCTGTCCCTGCGGTTATCTGGGCGATGCCCTCGGCGATTGCGGCTGCAGTGCGGAACGGGTCCGCAACTATCGCAGCAAGATCTCAGGACCCCTGCTGGACCGGATAGACATTCACCTGACGGTCCAGAGACCGCCGAAGGAAAGCCTGCGGCCGAACTCACCACTGGGTGAATCGACCCGGGCGGTTGCCCGGCGTGTTGTTGCGGCGCGCGATACTCAACGCCGTCGGGCGGGTCGCTGCAACGCCAGGCTCGAAGGCGATGCGCTGTTCGAACACTGTGGGCTGACATCCCGGGGATGGCGACTGCTCGAAAAAGCGATGGACAGCTTCGGCATGTCGGCGCGCGCCCACCAGAAAGTACTGAAACTCGCTCGCACGATCGCCGATCTGGCGAACGAGGAATGCATCCGTACAAGGCACGTGAGCGAGGCGCTGGGATTACGGCAGCTCGACCGGACGGCCGGGCGCTGAGCTGCTATCGGGACTCGGCCACCATATAGTCGACGGCCCCGTTGACTTCCTGATCGGAAAGGTCGATGCGTGCGCCTTTTGGCGGCATATACCCGGCCTCACCGTGATAGCCGGCTATGGCATGCTCTCTGAGCACCGAAATTCCCTGGGCGATTCGCGGCGCCCATGCGGCCACATCGCCCATCTTCGGGGCGCCGGCTATGCCGGTGCCGTGGCAGGCGATGCAGGCCTCGTTATAGACCTGCGGGCCCGTCAGCGCCGTCGCCACGTGTTCGACCGGTGCGACGGACTGGACGACCGGTTCAGGAGCGCCATGCTCCTCACCGGGCAGATAGACCTGGCTCAGCGGGGTGATGCGGTCTTCGGCGGTCGCCTGATAGTGCCTGGGGTCCTCGGCAAACAGACGCAGAGTGAGATCCGGCGCCACGATCGCAAGCACAACGATGAGGACTGCGATGCCCGCGATTGCGCCAACCACCACTGCAAACATGTCAACAGACTTACGATCCCGGTCCAAGGTTGTGCTCCGAATTGTTATATTGGTTTGCCGCTCACCGCGACCCGGCCGAAAGGCCTCGGATTATATAGCAAGCGAGCGCCACCGGGATTATTTGCATACGTATTTATACATACATATATATAAGGGTCAGCGCCTCGGCAGGCGGCACCCTGATCCCGACCGATACGCAGGCAATCGCGTCATCTCGAGAAAAGTAACGCGTCTCTGGCGGGCTGCTTGACACTCCTTGGCTGCGCAGCCGGGGTACGGTCACTACGCGGCGAAAGCCTCAGGCCAGCCATTGCTCCCCGCAGATGGTTCGGCGGCCAAGGCCGATCATCCGTTACACGACGATTGTTGTGGACAGGAAGAACAAAAAGGTAACGACACATGGAATCGAAATTCGGATTTGGCAAAACGATCGATGTAGGCTTTGACGAAGCGATAGAGAAAGTGACGGCTGAACTGCAGATCCAGGGCTTCGGAGTCCTCTCCGACATCGATGTCGCGGCCAAGATGAAGGAGAAGCTCGGCGAGGACATGCCGCCATACCGAATCCTGGGCGCCTGCAATCCGGCGCTCGCATACCAGGCCATTTCTGCCGTTTCCGACATCGGTCTGCTGCTGCCATGTAACGTCCTGGTGCGGGAGGACGACGAGCGCAAAGTGTCCGTCAGTTTCATGGATCCGGAAAGCGTGCTGTCCCTCGTGGACCACCCCGAGGTCGGGCGGTTGGCCACACAGGTGAAATCGAAACTGAAGCGGGTCCTGGCAGCAATCTAGTCTGTCGGGCGCCTTATACCGCTGCCTCCAGGATCAGGTAATCAATACGGTAGCGACCTGCGTAACTGCCGAGTATTCGCGGTATTGAACGGTCGCCGCACCAAAGAGCGATATGAGCGGTGGGTCACATTAGCCGAGAAATGAAGTATCTTACCTATTCTGTTCGGAGCGCCCGTAGCTCAGCTGGATAGAGTACTGCCCTCCGAAGGCAGGGGTCACAGG
>JBHIDG010000217.1:0-5711 GCA_046760025.1 Woeseia sp.
GAGCCCGGCACCTCGCTGACCTTTTCCAGACCGCTCAAAACCGACCACGTGCCATAGATGTAATTGGTGCCCCAGCGGCCGAACCAGCTGCCATTCTTCTCCTGCTCGCTGCCCAGGTATTTCAGCGCACGGTCCAGCGCCGGACGGTCGGCCGCCCGGCCCAGCCTGGAGATCAATGCCACGCAGCGGGCAGTAACGTCACTCGTCGGCGGATCCAATAGGGCGCCGTGATCGGCAAACGGTATTTCGTTCAGGTAGTAACTGGTGTTATCGCTGTCGAATGCAGCGAAACCGCCGTTTCGCGACTGCATGCCGCGAAGCCAGTCGGCGGCTCGGGCGATAGCCTCCTCGAAGTCGGCTTCCGCGGACTGCTCATCCGACTGCAGCATTGCCCAGGCCACGACCGCCGTATCGTCCAGATCGGGGTAATACGGATTGGCGTACTGAAACTCCCAACCGCCGCCGGCAAGATCCGGATGCGCATCCCGCCAGTCGCCGGCTTCGGTGCTGAGCTGCCGACGCCTGAGCCAGTCGAGCGCGCGCCGGATCGCCGGATTGTTTCTGCGTCCCGTCGTCACTGCCTGCAGTGACAGGCACGCGAGCCCGGTGTCCCACACCGGCGAGACACAAGGCTGGCAATAAGCTTCGCCATCACCCTCGATGATCAGCCGGCGCAATGCCGCCGCTGCCTGCAGGCGAAGGGGATGGCCTGCCCCGTAACCCAGCACCATGAGGGCCTCGTGGGCATTGACCATCGCCGGAAAAATCGCCCCGAGACCGTCCTCACCGTTGAGGCGCTCGAGCATCCAGCGCTCGGCTTTCGTGATCGAACGCCGCCTGATCGAGTCGGGTACGAGTATTTCTAGAGGGCGGCCGATCCGATCCAGCAACACGAAGACTCGCCCGAGCCGGGACCTGACCGGAAACCAGTCACGCTCCTGCTCCGGCGGTACCGTAAACAACTCGGTCACGTCGAAACCGCGGGGATTTACTGCCCTGGCTTTCAGGGCCACGAGTATCAGCAGCGGCACGACCACGGTGCGTGACCAATACGAGATCCGTGCCAATGAAAACGGGAACCACGGCGGCAACAGCATGATCTCGACCGGCATGACCGGGACTGCGCGCCACGGGACCTGACCGAACATCGCCAGCGTAATGCGGGTAAACACATTGCTGCGTGCGGCTCCGCCATGCTGCAGGATAGCCGTCCGCGCGCGTTGCATATGGGCTGAATCGATGTCGTCACCGGCCAGTTTGAGTGCAAAGTAGGCTTTCACGGAGCAACTCATATCGAAGTCGCCGCCGGGATAAAGCGACCAACCGCCATCGGCCGACTGGCGACGACGAATGTAATTTACAAGGTGCCGTTCGAGATCCGAATCGATTTCATCCATGAAATGCATCATCAGGATGTACTCGCTCGGTATCGTGCAATCCGCCTCGAGTTCGAAGCACCAGCTGCCGTCCGTATTCTGCCGCTGCGCCAAGGCGTGCGCGGCCTCATCTATCGCTTGTGCCAACCTTGTAGCCTCGGACGGCAATTCGGATGGCGAGCGTGCCTGTGCTGCTGTCGTCATGTTGCTCATTCGCAAAAACCGATAATCAAGAATCTCTCCAACAAACAAATAAGCAAACTTCATGCCACGCCGCTGTTGGTACCGGGGGGTTTTCAACCACCGTCAAACAGCTTGCCCGGTTGCGTCGACCAGCCGCAAGCAGCACCAAGCTGACCGTCGAATCTGCGCAAACCAATCGTGAAATTTGGTGAATCGTCAAATTCGGGGACTTCGCGCCCCCTTTTATCGCCTGACATTTGGCGTTTCCGTCCGTTTCCGGACTGGCACAGGTTATGCATGTTGATCGCAGGTGACGGCTGCGAGGGACAAATGATGGCGGAGGCAGAACTAATCGGGCGTATGGCGATGCTACTTGCGACCCCGAAGACACACGCCGTTGCTGATCCCGAATATGAAGCGGCGTTCATCGATCGCATGTCGTACTATCAGCAGCGCGTACGCGATTATCTGTCCGCTTACTTGCCGGCCTCCGATCAACCGCCGGGTGAACTGCACGCAGCCATGCGGTACGCGACTCTCGGCGATGGCAAACACCTCCGGCCACTGCTGACTTACGCAAGCGGCGAAGCCCTGCACATTGACACCGACTATCTTGACGCCTTTGCCGGTGCCGTTGAGTTGATTCATGCTTTTTCACTGGTCCACGATGATTTGCCGGCGATGGATGACGACGAGGTTCGTCGGGGCAATCCGACCACACACGTAGCCTTTGGTGAAGCAGTCGCGATTCTTGCCGGCGACGCATTACAGATCGCCGCGTTTCATCTGCTCAGTTCGGATAAACAACTGTCCCGCAGGCCGCAAGTGCAGACGCGGGCGATCCACATGCTGGCCCAGGCCGCGGGCTCGCTCGGTATGACGGGTGGACAGGCGATGGACATAGCGTCGGAGGGCCGGCGTCCCGATCCCGGGGAACTCGAGACCATGTATGTGAAGAAGACGGGCCGGCTGATCCGGGCCAGTATTGCAATGCCTTGTGCCTGGCGCGAACACGCTGACCCGTCCGGTACCCAAAAACTGCTGCGCTTTGCCGAGCGCATCGGTCTCGCGTTTCAGATACGCGACGATCTGCTCGAGTACATCAGCACTGATGCCGTCACCGGGAAATCGACGCAATCCGATATCACCAATCAAAAAGCGACCTATCCGGGTCTTTTCGGGGTCGCGCGGGCGCGGCATCGCGCTGAACAGTTGTACGATGAAGCAATGTCGTGTCTCGACTGCCTTGGTCACGACGCCGAGCCGTTGCGGCAGATTGCGAGCTTCATCGTTCGGAGAAAAGGCTAGATTGACATGTCACAGCAAGCCCTGCTCAGACGAGCGACCAGCACCGAGGTATTGGAGCCAGTCCTTATCGCGACGGACGACCGTGGTGTTGCAACGATTTCGATTAATCGGCAAGAGCGCCATAACGCGTTCGACAATCACCTTGTCGCGCAATTGACCGATTGCTTCAATGAATGCGCGAGTAATTCTGAAGTGAGAGTGCTCGTGTTGACCGGTACCGGCAAGTCATTTTCGAGCGGCGCGGACCTCGATTGGATGCGTTCCATGGCCAGCTATACGCATCAGGAGAATCGTGAAGATGCCACGAGACTGGCCGGGATGATGGCTGCGCTGGTCGCGATCCCGCAGCCGACCGTGGCACGTATTAATGGCGCGGCGATTGGGGGCGGCGTCGGCCTGGTTTGTTGTTGTGATCTGGCGATCGCCTCCAGCCGAGCGAAATTCGCCCTGACGGAAGTCCGCCTCGGCCTGGCTCCCGCAGTTATTTCTCCGTACGTCATCGCCGCGATCGGAGTCCGCCAATGCCAGCGTTACTTTCAGACCGGTGAGATCATCAACGCGGATCAGGCCGTACGGCTGGGACTGGTCCACGAAGCGGTCGAGCACGAATACCTCGATTCGGCCATAGAACGACAGATCCGCTTGCTATTGAAAGGCGGACCGAACGCCCAGGCGGCAAACAAGCGGCTTATCGAAAAAGCGAAACGCGAAAAGTGCGCAGTCTCGATGTCCGGCTACACTGCCGAACTGATTGCCGAGTTGCGTGTTTCGCCCGAAGGCCAGGAAGGACTCAGCGCGTTCCTGGAGAAGCGAGAGCCTTCGTTTCAGTGGAAATGATCAATTACCAGGCAGGAAACAGGCCACCGATACAGCGCAAGATGCCGGGCCCTGCTTCGCGCTATGTTTCGATTGCGTCGATTTGCGCCAGCCAACTGTCCTTGTCGCGCTGGTCCAGGAAACTGGCGGTAAAACTGTTTCTGGCAAGCCGGATTATTTGTTCACGCGAAGGCACCAATGCTTTCGACACGGCAAGATAGTTGTTGTTGACGTAGCCACCGAAATACGCAGGATCATCCGAATTCACGGTAACCAGCAGGCCGCGCTCCAGCAACGACAAGATCGGGTGATCCTCCATTGCGGCATACACGCACAATCGCGTGTTCGACAGCGGACATACGGTGAGCGGAATCTGGCGCGCCGCGACTTCGGCCAACAACGCCGGGTCTTCAGTGATACGAACACCATGATCGATACGGGACACCTGCAGCAATTCCAGCGCTTCCCGAATATAAGCAGGCGGGCCTTCCTCCCCGGCATGCGCGACCGTTTTCAGTCCTGAATCGCGCGCCAGCGCAAATACGTCTGTGAACAATCGTGGCGGAAAGTCCCGCTCGGACGAATCGAGGCCCACACCGTGAATCCAATCCAGATACGGCTCTGCCGTTCTCCACGTCTCGAGCGCATCCGCCGCCGGCAAATGGCGCAGGAAGCACATGATCAGGCGGCTGCTGATAGCCAGCTCGGATTCCGCCTGTAACAACGCGCCATGAATGCCTTTCATTACCACAGCTAACGGAATGCCGCGGCTGGTGTGGCTTTGCGGGTCGAAGAATATCTCCGTGTGTACCACATTCTCGGCGTGACATCGCTTCAGGTAGGCCCAGGTCAGATCGTAAAAATCCTCCTCGGTTTGCAGGACAGCTGTCGCCTGATAATAGAGGTCCAGAAACGATTGCAGATCTTTGAAGTCATAAAGTCCGGTCAGCTCCTCGCTCGTAGCATAGGGAAGATCTACCCGGTTTCTCTTCGCCAGCCTGAGCACCATGTCGGGTTCCAATGTGCCTTCGATATGCAGATGTAGCTCCGCCTTCGGCAAACGTTCGATCAGCTGCTCGAGACGATCAGATTTGCTCATTGCACTGAAGAATGGCGTTAATGCTCCGACGAAATTGCATCCGGCATGCCTGCGTTGACAACTCCCTCTCTTTGATTCTAAACGCAGCAGACTTGGTCGTCCGCAAAGTATCCGCATTGTCCTTTGCAGTCTGTCACAATCCTATCAGCTCAATCGCCGCTATCGGACTGCGGACTCAGCGGGTCGTTGCAACACCTGATCCCTGACTATGGAGAGGAGAATGTTGTAAATGAAGCAGCGACTGAGGTTCTACTACAGCGAAGAACAGAAAGCCTCGATGTGGGAACACTGCGGCAGGCCCCAAATCCGCATTCCTGTAATAAACGCAGCAATTTCGTCGGCAATTTGATGCTCGTATCTAGTGAATAAGGCACTCGTAGGGAAACTTCAGGCCTTCATGCAACTTCTTGATCATTGCCAGCGTTAGGTTTCGCTTTCTATTCAACACCTCAGACACACGCCCACTCGCTCCGATATAAGGCTCAAGATCTTTGCGAGACAGGCTGTTTTGCTCCATCAGAAACTTTATCGCCTCGATAGGACCTGATGCGGGAATCGAAAAATGTTCATCTTCATACTTCGCGACGATGAACATCAAAACATCCAGCTCGTCGCCTTTCGGCGTGCCAGGTTTTGCACCCCATAGTTCATCAATGCGCTTTACCGCACGATTCAGCTCGCGGTCATTCTTGATAGGTTTCAGTTGCATCATTAATCTCCAATATGCTCAATGTCCCCGATCTTGTCATATTCTTCATGCGTTCCCACAAATCGAATTAGCATCCCGTGTCGAGCATAGACCATCAGTACCTTTTCTTAGCCACTTCCAAAACTCGAGCGTACGCGGTCTCAAGGGTCACGAGATCTCAGATCGTCGATTTCGACTTTAGCTGCCACTTTGAAGAACCACCAGTTCAGAAACATCTCGA
>JBHIDG010000218.1:0-5664 GCA_046760025.1 Woeseia sp.
GGGGATACGCCAGCGCCTTCTTGGGACGCCGGAAAAATGCCGCCCAAATATGCAAGAACCATGCCACATCCACCTCCTCAGCAGCTGTCGTCTGTCGATCTTGGGGAGTGGGAGGGGATATGGGGGTTCTGAACGTTCTGAACTGTCAGATACGTCGGTTTTTTCTGTACATTCAGAATGGAAAGAAGCATACTCGGCAAGATTCGTGCCAATCTGACCTTGTAGGAGTAAAAACATGGCCAAAGTTACCGCGCAGCAATACGCTGACAAATGGGGTCGCCGGCTCAAGGCTTCGACCACCGACATTCGGAATGGTGTCGAGCGGGTCACTGAAGCGCCGGGCGTTAAGGCGGCTCGCCAGTCCGATAAGATGTTGGCTGGCATTCAATCCGCCATTTCGGATGGTCGCTGGCAGCGTGCCGTTGCTAACGTGACCTTGGAGGACTGGAAATCGGCGACGCTCGAGAAGGGTATTGGCCGGATTGCGGCTGGTGTCGACTCGGCTCAAGCGAAACAAGTGCAGATGGCTGAGAAACTGCTTGCAGCTGTCGACTCGGTGAACGCGTCCGTGCAAGCGATGCCGGACACGACGCTTGATGATCGGATCAATCGCATGGTCGCATTTTCACGCGGCATGAGTGAGAAGCGCATCAAGTAGCTCTTTAACAATTCGGTTTTTCTTTTTCGGGAGTTACCTAATGCAACATCTAGTAGGCTGGTTTCAGGACGTCGATCAGGGCGCGGCTGCGGCTGACATCGATGTCATTCCTGATGAGACCCTGTTCGCACAGGGCGACATCATTCGAGTGCCGGAGGCGATGAATCTGTTGCAGGGCGTTGCGATGGTATCGGCGGCAACGACGTTTACCTCGGCGCAGTTGCAGGCACCGTCACTCAGAACTCTGACGGACTTTGACATTTTGCCGGTGGCGCGCACGGCAACGTTTCCGAACCCGCCATCGCTGGCGTGGCTCGGCAACAATCCGATGTCATTGATCCCCAATGAGTCGCTGACCTTCAACACCAATACCGATCATGCGGCGGCGATCGAGATTTACGGGTTTGTATGGCTGGCGGATACGCCGCCCGCCGCGGTCAATGGTGAGATTTTCTCGGTACGGGCAACGGCGGCAATCACGCTGGTCGATGGTGCCTGGACGAATGGCGATCTGACTTTCACGCAGGACTTGCCGTTTGGTGATTACGATGTGGTGGGCTTCCGCGCGGAGAGTGCCAACCTAATTGCGGCGCGGCTGGTATTCCCGGGCGGCCGTTGGCGTCCTGGCGTGCCGGGTGCCAATGATCCGGCTGACGTGGATGCGCCGCAGTTCCGTTACGGCATGTCCGGCGTGTTGGGCAGCTTCAATTCCAACTCGCCGCCCTCGGTCGATATGATCGGCGTTACTGACACGGCCGAGACGGTCATTCTCGATCTGATCAAGACCGGCTAATCGGGGCATCTCATGCCTAGCAGAATGTTCGGGGCGGCGGCCGAGTTCGTCGAGAAGAAGTACGGCGGACCTACGGCCGAACTCGTTGCTACCGAGTCGGTCGGCACCACGCAATCGGAGATTCTGCGTAACGATCCTGAGCGGGTTTTTGTTCTGATCGTGAATCTGTCGGTGAACACCGTTCACATTGGCTATGACGCGGGTGTGAGTTCGACTAACGGCATCCAGTTGTCGTCAAACGGGGGCACTTACCAGACCGATGTCGAAGAGGATTTTACCGTGCCGATTCGTGCGCATCATGCGGTTGCCGGGGCGGCTAACTCGACGCTTTACGTGCTGACGGTTCGACGCATCAGCAAGACCCCGCCAGTGGAGGCCTGATATGCGAATTGGTGGTGCCGGACAATCCTCGGTCAACATTCTCGAATCGGAGGCGGGTGCCTTCCGTGGCCGGGATTTTGCGGTCAGCCAGAACCGATGCTTTGTCGGTCGTGTCGTGCAGACAGCTGTGGCGGGCCAGTTTTCGCGCTGTCAGATTTTCAACCCGGCCGGATCGGGCATTACTTTGATCCTTGATCGGATTGTCGTGAGCTATTCGTCGCAGGTCAATTTCTCGATCGAGCATTACGATACCGAACTGACGACTGATGTCGGGGCTTGGTTAAGCAAGGCACTTGGCGGGGCAGCGGGCGCGTGTCATTTACGGCGTGATACCGGCACGGCGAATCAGGGAACGATGCTTGAGTTTTACTATCGCTCGGCGAATAATCCCGAGCAGATCGAGTACAAGTATCCGTACATGCTGGACGCGGGTGAAGGTCTGCACGTTGAGCGTGCCGTGGCGAACACGGAACTGGATGTTAACTTTTACGGTCGAGAGGTCTGAGTGTGCGAGCCATCAACCCCAAATTCGTCGGGTCTGATCCGGCGCACATTGCAGCTATTAGAACGTATATGGACCAGCGCGCAGCCGCTGCTTTTGATGATATTCGGCGCGACGTTGCGGTATTGTCAGCGCTTACTGACGGCGAGCTTAACCAATTGGTTAATGAAGCGGGCTTCGAGACTTCGAATCGGTGAGGCTTTTCTAGGGGAGTTTGAATTTATGACACCAGTCACACAAATCGCGTTGTATCGGACCGATGATGACGGTTACATCGTCAAGATCGGACACAATGAAGTGGTCACAATAAGTGACGAGCAAGCGGTCGCTTTGGACGCTTTGCAGGAAGCAGTCGAGGAGCATCCCGACTCGGGTGAGCTTTACGATTTCCTCGGCTGGGAATGCTAGTCATGCCAGAGCCGGATATCTTAAATCCGTTCACTGATGATGACTTCGACCAGATCGAACAGTCGCTTGCACGTTCGCTTGAGGTTGAAGAAGCCATCAAAAAGGCACAGCGTGCCGGTATCGAAGTACCGGGACTGTTGGAGGACGTTCGCAAGACACGGACACGGTTACAGCAGGTTAAACAAACCTACTTTCCCGATCGGCAGTAGCTCCCCTGATATGGGCAACTAGGGGCTGCCGTGTTTGAACATTTCCGCATCGAGATGCTGATCATTCAGGTCGCGAATTTTCTTGCGAACCTTGAAATAGCAGCGACCAACTTCCTTGCCAATGTCGTTGATCAGCGCATCGATGATGTGCAGAGCGACATCGCGGATCAGACTGATCAGCTGACCGCGCACGCGGACCAGAACACCGAGACTATACTCGATGCGATCGCTCAGGCTGCCCTGCAGTCGGCGCTCGATGCCGATGCAATGGAGTCCAAAATCATCGGTGTTCTGACCGGTGTCATTGAAAAAGAAAACCGCGATTCGACGGCGGCGATCGGTCAGATCCTGCGACCGATCGGTCAGCAGGTTGCCGGCATCGATAACGCGCTTTCGGTGTTCTCGAGTAACGTTGAAACCGGGCTCAACACCAGTAACAACATCCTCGGCAATATCCTGAACGTGCTGGCCGGCGGTCTGAATGCGACCATCGTCAATAACATCAACATCGATAAGTCGATCTTCGATTTTGTGGTCGGTCAGGTAGCGACGATCGTCGCGAGTTCACAGGAACAAAACGCCGGCGTGCTCAAGAATCTCGGCGATACGTTCGGCAACATCGTCGAGGGCTTGATTGCTGTTCTGATCGAGGAACAGCGACGCAAGAACCCGGAACTGGTCGCCATTGCCGAGGCGATCCTGCACAACAAGGACCGCAACACCAAGGTCATTGAACAGGCTGCCGACGAATCGGCCGAGGGACTCGGCGGCGCCATCATTCAGAGTGTCATTGAGAAAATCGCGCCGCAGCTGGAAATCACCGGTGATGATTTGCGGCGTTCTCTGGGCGCCTATCTTGGCGGTCCTAATGCGTTCGATTGTTTCGAGGACACCAGCGAGGATGACACTTTCGACGTGCGTGACGTAACGGCGTGGTCGAAAACCATCATCGACGTATTCATCGAGGTACTGGCTTACATCGCGTTGCCGGTAGCGATGACGGCCGCACAGACGCAAGCCAAGATGAACACCTACAACGTCTGCAATCCGTCGCTGGTATTGCCGATTGCCGAGTCGATCATGGCGCAGCATCGGGGACTGCTGAGTAACGATCAGACGGCGGTCAATTTGCGGGCGCACGGTTACACGCCTGAGGACGCCGACCTGTTGATTCAAGTCGGTCAGAGCATCCCGGACATTACGTTCCTTTACAACATGTGGTATCGGGATCTGATCGACGATGACGGGCTCGACTTTTCCCTCAAGGCGCTCGGCTTTGCGCAGGGCTTTATCGAGCCGCTGAAAGAACTGGCGTTTTTCATTCCGCCCGTGCAGGACATCATCACTATGGCCGTGCGGGAAGTGTTCTCGCCGGAGATCGCTCGCGCCCAGGGCCAGTTCGATGACTTTCCCGAGGAGTTTGCAAACTTTGCCAAACAGCAGGGCGTCAGTCGCAAGTGGGCGGAAAACTACTGGGCCGCGCACTGGTCGCTGCCCTCGGTGCAAATGGGTTACGAGATGTTGCATCGGGGCGTCATTACCGAAAAGGAACTCAACAACCTGTTGCGTGCCCTGGACGTGATGCCGGGCTGGCGTGACAAGCTGATCGAGATTTCCTATCGGCCCTTTACCCGCGTCGACATCCGCCGCATGCATCGAGTCGGCGTGTTGTCCGATGGTGATGTCAAGCTGGCTTATCTGAATCTGGGTTACGACGACACCAATGCACAGCTGTTGCAGGATTTCGTGGTCGAGATTAACAAGGACGATGAACTCGTCACGCTCGATGTCGCCTCCGATCTGACTCGCTCCTCCATACTCGGTTTCTATGTCGACGGTATCATCAATTCAAGCGTCGCCACGGCCTTGCTGATCCAGTCCGGCATCAATGTCGCCGCCGCCGAATTGATAATTCTTGGTGCCGATTTTGACATCGAGCGGCGCGATCGCAAACAGCAGCTGACGATCATCTTGGATCAGTTCCGCTTCGGAGGACTGTCGTTCGAGGAAGCGGCCGACCGTATCCGGGGATTGGAGTTCGAGCCACGCGAGCGAGAGCTTGCCATGCTCGATCTTGAAGCCTTGGCGATCCGTGAAACCAAGTTGCCGAGTAAAACCGACCTGGACAAATTCCTAAAGGCCGAGCTGGTCACCGAGGACGAGTATCTCGCGCAGCTGGATCGCATCGGCTATCCGGTCGTCTGGGCTGAAAAGTACCTGGCATTGATCAACAAAGGGGGTGCCGCAAATGCATAACCGACAACATATCGAAGAACAGTTACAGCTGGCTGCTGAGCGGATGCGTGAAGTCTCGAAAGCGGCCAAGGATCAGGCGGCGAGGGCAACGGGTGAACCGATGGAATCTGTCCCCTCCCCGGTCGGTAATCCCGTCCCCCCGCCGCCGTCAACCGGCAAGGTCTAAAGGATGAACGACCCCGGCTCGAGTGACACGACCCTTGAGGTATTCTCGGCTGAGTCGCTTTTGTATCTTGGTGACGATCGGCGCATCCAGAGAGCCGGTGCGTAGCAGGCCCTTGAAGCCGACAAAGTAGTCTTGCGAGAAAACCGCATCACCGATCGGCTCGGCGTTCTTGCGGATGCCTTTGATTTTCTGCTCGCCGTCGAATATGTAGTCCTTTGCACCATTAATGGTTACTTCTGAGAGCGTGCGTTCTAGCTTCCAGGCGCCGAGTCGGGTATCGTCGATCTGATC
>JBHIDG010000219.1:0-5650 GCA_046760025.1 Woeseia sp.
GAGACCGGGTGCTCACAAAAAATCACATAGAAAAAATCGAACATGTATTCGCAGAAAGATAGATCCCGAGCGGCATCAGCGGTCGGCATTACAATAGAATGATGATGGCAATTTACTGGCGCCTGAATGCATGACACGGCGCCAGAGGCACCAGCGCCGGGAGAAATGTCCCGGGCCGGCCGTGGCACGGTGAAGCGTACCGCGATCGATGCCGCAAGTCTCGATGCCGTCCAGACATGGGGCAAAGACCCCGGGTTACCACAGGTTGGCTTGGGTGATTGACAGATATTCACTATGAAGCTCTTTTCTAAAGGCGCTTTGGGCCGGGAAAAACAGATTCAGGAAAAGTTCGATCTATACCTGGATGGGCTGGGGGAGATCGGAAATCGACTGCGTGAGGCAATTGCCAGCTACCTGGATCAAGACGAGCGTCTGTTTGCGGATCGCTTGGAGCAAATCGATGCGCAGGAGCATCAGCTGGATGAGATACGTCGTGATATCGAGATGCAGATTTACGGCCGCAGGTTGTTGCCGGACACGCGCGACGATGTCCTGAGGCTGCTCGAGAGGTTGGACAACATTCCGGATCGTATTCAGTCTGTTGCGCGAAGTCTGATGTTGCAGCGCGCGGAAATACCCGCATCGGTCAAATCGGACCTGAGGCAACTCACTAATCGTATTGTCGAGGCGATCCGGATCCTCATCGACGTCACCTGCGCATTTCTTGACAGGCCAGCGGAAGTCAGAAAGCTCGCCGGCGAATTGTCGGAGATCGAGCACCAAGCCGATCTGGTCGAGCATCGCGCCGTTGCGCTGGCTTTCGATGCCCCTGATCGCGAGCTGGCTCACAAGTTACAGCTAGAGGGGCTCATCGGGCGCCTCGGTTCCGTCTGTGATCAGGCCGAAGATATCGGCGATCGTCTGGTGATCGCGTCACTCAAACGCGTGCTGTAATGATGCTGTTCGGCCTTGCCAGCGGCCTGTTGGTTGGTTGGTCGCTTGGGGCAAATGACGCAGCGAACGTTTTCGGGACGGCCGTCGCATCGCGCATGCTGCGCTATTCGACTGCGGTGAGCCTGGCAGCGGTGTTTGTCGTGTTAGGGGGCGTTGTAAACGGTCCGGCGGCAATGGACACCGTTAGTCAGCTGGGAAGCATACACACGCCCCCGGCCGCGTTTGTCAGCCTGGCGGCCGCCGGATTGATTGTCGCCCTGATGACCAGGGCCGGCATGCCCGTGTCCGCATCGCAGGCGCTCGTGGGCGCGTTGATCGGTTATCGCCTGTCCGGCGAGACAGGCATTGATGAGCCGACCGGGACACTGTTACGGAAAATCGTTCTGACCTGGATCGCATCGCCGATCCTGGCTGCATCGCTGGCAGTATTGATCTATATGCTGCTGGCCGGGCTGTTTCGTCGGCTGCCGATGCCGCTGTTTGCTCTCGACCGCTGGTTGCGTGTCGGTCTGGTGGCGGCCGGATGTTATGGCGCCTGGGCCCTGGGAGGTAACAACATGGCCAACGTCGTGGGCGTCTATCTCGGTCTGGATATGCTGCCTGCCGTTTCGATTGGCGCGATAGAACTGTCGGAAGCGAGGTTACTGGCGCTTCTCGGCGGCGCGGCCGTTTCCCTGGGCATCATCACTTACTCACGGCGGGTTATTCTCACCGTCGGCCGTGATCTCGTGAAACTCGACGCAACTACTGCGCTCATTGCTGTCACGGCGCAGGCCATAGTCGTCGACCTGTTCGCCCATACCTGGCATTTGGGCAGTTTGGTGTTCCCGGCGATTCCTGTCTCGACATCGCAGGCAATAGTGGGCGCGGTCCTCGGAATCGGCGTGGTTCGCGGATTACAGTGGGTGAACAAGCGCTTGTTGATCCGGATCGCCCTCAGCGCAATTGCAACGCCGCTCTTCGCCGCCGGGCTTTCTTATCTGGTACTCCGCTAGCCTGTAGCGACTTCGGCGCGCATTTCACGCGCTATCTGCCTTTCCGTAACGGCACTGAGATTGCTTACAAGCAGGGAAAGTGCCCACAGAACGTCATCGAACGTAATGATGCCCTCGTAACCGGCTTTGCCTCGCACAACGACCCGGCGGACAGCGTTCTCATTCATCGTGTTGGTTATTTCGAAAATGTCCGCGTCCGGCGCCACCGTTACCAGATCCTGTGCACTCAAATCTGCCGCTGTGACATCGCCGAGTGCGACATCACAGGCAATGCCGTGAACAACGATATCTCGGTCCGTCAGTATGCCGATCGGCGTCTGTCCGGCTTCGTCATCGCGCGTAAGGATGACATCGCCGATATGGTTCTGCCGCATCAGTTTCGATACATCGTACAGACTGGTACGTGCGTCGGCCGTAATCAGGTCGGTCCTGCAGATGTCCGCGGCACGCAGTGTGTTTGTTTGCAATTCCTTACTCCTTCGCCCTGTTGCTCCCCGCTGCCCCGTTCCTTGCACGCCTGACCCGGCGGTCTGCAACATAGCCCGATATTGTTCATTCGCAACCGCTGCGACCGCAATACGGGTTTATCGCGATTTCCTGCGGGCAGCCGCAGCCGGCCGATGCATATAGCATGGTGCATCCGCCGGTGCTCACAGACCGGCACTTACGCTTTTGGCAGTGTGGCGCGCAACCGGTTGCATGACGGTCTGACCCTCAGGTATCCGCCCGGACATTGAACAGGCCCAGGTACAGGTTGCCGACCAGAATCAGGCTTCCGGCCACCAGGCTCCCGACCCCGGCAAAGGTGAACAGCATCGTAAGTACGTGGTCATGGGCCGGCTCGCGGCCAATGGATGGTGCGAGCATGAACATGCTCAGCCAGGCAAGCGGATAGAGGCAGCCGAGTCCAATCAGCGTCGCCGAAACCCTTTTGAGTACCGGCGACAAGTCCGAGAACATCACGAGGATCACCAGCCCGAGACAGAACGCGGCAATTCCGCCAGCGTGGAAGTGCGTTCGCAGAGCATATCGCCAGATCTTGGCCTGACTGGTCTCGTCGTGAACATCCGGATGCGCTGTTATTCCTTCGGCAACGTATTCCTTAAAGGCATCCTCATTGACACCGAACGATATGCCGAGACCGATATTGAAAAAAAGGCCAAGCAGGACGATGGTAAGCCCCACTTTAACCGCGGACAGTTCGGCTGACATGACTCAGGCTCCTTTGATCGGAACGAGGCACTGGCGCACTCGGGTTCGTATCATACGGCGGCGGCTGTTGCCCGCAAAATATCAGGACCGCCTGTTGCCGGCGCGATCGAGTTTCCCTGTATGATCGGCAGTACCCGACATCGCTGATCAGCGGCGGAAAGCCCCGGGAGCAAGTATGGCGGCTTGTTTCAGTAAATCACCGCCGAGTGCCGAAGCTTGTGATAAATAACAATTTCTTCGTGATAACTACTTATTCAGTGGCGGGTCATTGCAACGTATAAATAGTGACAGGACTAGCGCCGAGACGGAGTCGGCCGAGAGCAGTACGGACCAGCACATTATGGAATACACTGAAATAGCCGGGTCGACCGGAGAAAGTTTTCAAGAGACCGGAATTGCTCCGGTGCCGCGGCAACTGGCGCGGGCGCCGGCCGGCATCGGCAAACCTCGCATACCCGACTACTTGCGAAAGACCTATTACTGGGCCTACCTGAATCCGCGTAACGTAAAGCTCCTCGATCGCGAGTGGGTGGTAAGGACCATACTCTGGCAACAGCACCGCCGCCTCGCGCAGGCAGCGATCGCGGAAATAGAGCCGGGCCAGCACGTAATGCAAACGGCCTGTGTATACGGCGATTTTTCGTCCATGCTGGCCGCGCACATCGGTCCCGAAGGCAAGCTGGAGGTATTCGACGTTGCCGAGGTGCAGGTGCGCAATTGCCGCCGCAAACTGGCAGGTTACGGGCACGCCATCGTGAGACACGAAGATGTTTTATATCTTCGTGACGAGACTTTCGATGTGGTGTGCTGCTACTTCCTGATGCATGAAATGCCTGGCGACTACAAGCGCGGCGTGGCGGACACACTGCTGGATGCCGTTCGGCCCGGCGGCAAGCTGGTGTTTGTCGATTACCACAAGCCACACTGGGCGCATCCGCTCAAACTGATCACGAGCCTGGTTTTCGATACTCTGGAACCATATGCCAAGGAACTCTGGCGGACGGAGATCGCAGCATTCGCCCACAGGGATGCCCGTTTCTCGTGGCAAAAAGAGACCTACTTCGGCGGTCTTTTTCAAAAAGTGGTCGCCACGCACAAGAATTGACGGCGAACGGTCCGAGCTGGCTCGATGCAGACAATCCATACTGACGTAGCAATCGTCGGAGCGGGTGGTGCCGGTCTGCGCGCCGCGATCGCGGTGGCCGAAGCCAACCCGTCCCTGAAGGTTGCCTTGATCTCGAAGGTGTATCCGATGCGAAGCCACACCGTCGCTGCCGAGGGCGGGGCCGCCGGAGTCATCAAGGACAATGACAATTTCGAGAATCACTTTCACGATACGGTCGCCGGTGGCGACTGGCTCTGCGATCAGGATGCGGTCGATCTGTTCGTTCACGAGGCGCCGCGAGAGCTGACGCGTGTAGAGCACTGGGGTTGTCCCTGGAGCCGCGAGCCGGACGGTCGCGTCGCCGTCAGGCCGTTCGGCGGCATGAAAGCCGAGCGGACCTGGTTTGCGGCGGACAAGACCGGCTTTCACCTGCTACACACGCTGTTCCAGACCTCGCTGAAGTATCCTTCGATACAACGTTTCGACGAGTTTTACTCGACCGATCTGATCGTCGCCGATGGCCGTTGTCACGGTGTCACAGCGATCGAATTGCGCAGCGGTCAGCTGCGCTTTTTCCTATCCGGGGCAGTCATAATCGCAACCGGCGGCGCGGGCCGGGTGTTTCCGTTTACGACCAATGGCGCCATCAAGACGGGAGACGGCATGGCGATGGCTTACCGGGCCGGCGTGCCGCTGAAGGACATGGAGTTCGTGCAGTATCACCCGACCGGCCTGCCCGGTACCGGCATCCTGATCACCGAAGGCGCGCGCGGCGAAGGCGGGATACTGGTCAACATTGACGGCTATCGCTATTTGCAGGACTACGAACTCGGCCCGCCGGACCCGTGGCCGCGCAAAAAGGCGATGGAGCTGGGCCCGCGGGACCGGCTCAGTCAGGCTTTTTGGCACGAGCAGCGCAAGGGCCGCACGATCAGCACGGATCACGGTGATGTCGTGCATCTCGATCTGCGGCACCTCGGTGAGGCGAAAATCGACGAGCGTTTGCCGATGGTGCGAGAGTTGAGTCAAAGTTACATTGGTGTGGACCCGGTGCACGATCCTATTCCCGTCCGGCCGGTGGTGCACTACATGATGGGAGGCATCGACACCGATATCGATGCCGCGACCGGCGTTGAAGGTTTGTTCGCTGCCGGCGAGTGTGCCTGCGTCAGCATCAATGGCGCGAATCGCCTGGGATCCAATTCACTTACCGAGCTGCTGGTGTTCGGTGCACGCGCAGGACGCGGTGCCGCCGAGGCCGCAACGCAGAGCGGCGCCGCGTCGGAGGATCAACAAGTGCAGTCCGCGGCGACTGCCGCCGGGGATCGCGTGTTGGAGCTCATCCGCCGCCGCTGGGACAACAACCAGCGTGTCCCCGGCATGG
>JBHIDG010000220.1:0-5602 GCA_046760025.1 Woeseia sp.
GATTGACCATCTGATTGAATCCGCCGGATCCATCGGGATTGGCAAGCTCCGTCGTTGTCGGCGTCTCGAAGGAGCTGCTGAATGACGCAAAGAACGTACTTGAGCGCTTTCGATAGCTCATGGAAAAAGACGGGCTGACTTCACTAAATTCTCGTCTTCCCGAATCGTCGCCATCGGAGAGAAACCGATCGGCAACCGCATATTGCAGGTCGTCGTAACGCAGCCCTGCGTTGACGGACCACGACTCATTAAACCTGTATTGTCCCTGTACATAAAATCCGTTGTTGTCGACCCGTTCCTGTTGGTCGAATACCAGGCTGCCCAATAGGCCCTGGTTATTATCAAATCGGCGGCGATCGTCGTCTTGGCGGTCGATATCGAACCCAATCGTCAGGTTCCAGAACTTTGACTGAACATCCGCGAAACTGTACTGCACACCGACACCGTAAAAAAACCGATCGAGGTCGACCGACCCTCCGCCGACAAATGGCAGGCGGTTGGCAAAGTCCCGCCAGACGTAATAGTTGCGTAGTAGCAGGTCTCCGCCGGGATCGTCACTGCGATAGACGATACCGAATCGTTGCTGTGACAGTTCTTCACCCGCGTTGAATAGCGCGTTCTGCATTCGCGCGGAGCGTGGCGCAGACGCTGCTTGCGCCGCGTCGATGCCGCCGGGATCCTGTTCATCGGGCTGATCGGTATGATTGATTGCGATCGTCAGTGAATCACCATCGCTGATGTTCCAGCGCAGCTTGCTGTTGATCAGATTTCCGCTGGATGTGGAATGTTCTCGAAAACCGTCGAGGTCCCGATGCGATACATTGATCATGTAATCGAGTCGATCGAGCCGGCCGCCGGCCTTCAGCTGATACTTTTCATAGCCGAGTTCACCGAGACCCAATGTTCCCTCCACGAACGGCTCACCGCCGCCCCGCTCGCTGACCACCGATATGACCCCGCCGGAGGCATTGCCGTAGAGTGATGATGCCGGCCCCCGCAAAACCTCGATACGTTCGGCCGAGCCCAGATCGATGCTATCGACCTGCGCCTGCCCATCGGGAACCGTTTCCGGAATGTCGTCGACGACAATCTTGATCCCGCGGATGCCGAAGTTCGAGCGCACTCCGAATCCTCGCAAGGCGATGCGTAGATCCTGCGCGAAATTGTATCGGTTTTGCATATAAAGTCCGGGCACGGCGCTGAGTGCCTCGTCCAGTCCAAGTTGCTGGGTCGCATTCTGAATACGTTCTCGACTCACGACCGAGACTGACCGTGCAACATCACCGACCGGCGTCTCTATGCGGGTCGCCGTTACCACGATCTCGTCGAGAGGTAGCGTCTCAGTATCTTGGGACCACGCGACAGGGGTAGTGGAAACCAGAAGTAATAGCAGCTGGCAGGGGATTCGCACTAAAGTATCGATCGGCATTGTTTCCAGCGAACACTAGAAAAAGGCCGATGGCAACACTGTTGCAATCGGCCTCAGGAGTCAAGCCGGTATCAATCGAACAGGTAAGTTCCTCGCAAATACCAGGAACCTCCTTCATAGTTCGCAGCGCTCCGACGCGGATACTGCAAGCCGACGCTGATCCGGTTCGCGTTGTTGCAAGTGCCGCCTGTCAGGAGCTGCGTGCAGATCTCATCGACGAACTCGTCGAATACGTTGATAGCGCCTACATTGATTCGCCAGTTATCATTCAGCTGGAATCCGAGATCAACGTCAACGAAGACCGTTGCACCTATCTCCGCACTCGGACTAACGGGGTCGTTGATCGTGCCGCGCTCGTCGAAATGCTTGCCGTAGTAGTTCGCCCTAACCATCAGGCTGAGCTGCTCGCCGAAATAGGTGTTGGCCGTCAACACGAAGCGTTCATTCGGAAAGTTGTTTTCAATATCTTCGATACTGGCGGCGCTGACCGGCAGGATGGGATCAAAACCGATCAGGTCAATATTACCCGGGCTGGTTTCCACCAGAATCGGCCTTTGCACCGGTGTCTGACCGGTCACATCGACTTCGTTATAGGAGGCCGCCAGGGTCAGGTCGGTGCTGGCGTTTGCAGACCACTCCCAGCCCGAAGTCAGCACCAGATCCAGGCCTTTATGCTCGACGTCCAGCGCGTTAGTGTAGAACGCGATGCTGCCGGTTGTGGCCGGCGGTGGAACGGGGATGTTGCCTGTCTTGAATATGCGGCCATCGACTTCGATCTGATAAAGGTCAACCGTCAGCGTCGTATTGTCGCCGATATCCGCGGTGAACCCGAGGCTCACGTTGAGAGATTCTTCCTCCCTCAGGGCGGTACCGCCTACCGCAACCGCGTTGGGGTCCGTCGGCGGGAACAAACCTTCTTCGACCAGCAGACCGGATATGCTATCGGCCGTGGTAATCGTTGTCCGCACATTCGCCTGACCCGGCGTCGGCGCATGGAAGCCGGTAGATACGGCCCCGCGAATCGCGACCGCATCGGAGACCCGGTAGCGCCCCGCTACCTTCCAGTTGATCGTATCGCCGAAGTCCGAGAAGTTCTCGTAGCGTAACGCGTACTGCAGCAGCAGCGCGTCGCTGAGATCGTGCTCCAGGTCGGCATACACGGCGATGTTATCGCGTGCGTTATCGACGGCGTCGTCTGAAGTCACACCCTTCAATCCGCTGGCGCCTGCCTCGAAGAATGAACTGGGCTCGCCTGCGACTGCACCGTACGTTTCCTCACGCCATTCCGCTCCGAATGCGAGGTTCAGCCTGTCGCTGACCGGAAGGGAAAAATCGGCATTCAGATTCAGCTCTTTCTGCTCGTAACCACCCACATCGAAGTTCATTTGCGGGAGAGTAGTGCCGTCCCCGGGGCCCAGACTGTGGTTTGTCGTGTTATTCAGGAAATAGTCCAGCTCGTTCTTGCCGAAGCCGAAACTGAAGTCATACAACATGCCGCTGTCGTATTCGCCGTCTATGCCAACGACCAGGCTGCCATCTTTCTGATCTCCGTCCAGAAACGGGGTATACCCGCCGGGCAGACCGGTAAAGCCCTGGTTACGCAGCGATATCATGGTCGAATGGGTATTCGGATTACGGAAGAAAAAGCGATATCGACCTTCGGTATCGGCAAAACCGAATCGGGCGTATAACTGCGCGCTGGCGCTGATGTCGAAGCCCGAGTTAACAAAGAATCGAACACCGCTTGTCTCCGGGCGTCCCCAGGTCTGCGCGAGGGGCGCGTCGCCGAACGGGGAATCCTGCCCGACCTCTGTCACGCCGGAATCGATCAATGCCTGAGCATCCGGGCGTTGCACACCACGTGACAGCGCCTCGTTGTCAACATATTCAATACTTGCGTTGACGAAGCCGTTCTCACCCACGCCAACTCCAGCGTTCGCCGCAAACTTGACGCTTTCTTCACCCTCGTAATATTGGCCGTACTGGACCTGGACGTCACCGCCTTCCGACGCATCTTTCATGATGAAGTTGATGACGCCAGCGATCGCGTCGGAACCATATTGTGACGCCGCGCCATCCCGCAGGACTTCCACGCTCTTGACCGCGATGGCGGGGATCATTCCGATATCGACGGCGTGCGCACCGTTACCGGCGGCGGGCGCCAGAAACTGCACTAAAGCAGAACGGTGCCTGCGCTTGCCGTTGACAAGCACAAGAGTCTGATCGGCTGATGTACCGCGCAGGGACGTTGGACGTATAAACGCAGTGCCGTCACCGGTCGCCGGCGTCGCGGTGTATGAAGGCACGAGGGCTCTGATGTTATCCGTCAGGTCGGCCGTATTCCCGAGCGTGTTCATTTCGTCCCCCGAGATCACGTCAATGGGTACGGTCGAGTCCGCGGCGGAGCGCGGTTTGGCGCTGCGCGTGCCAACGGTGACGATTTCTTCGATGACGTCCTCGTCGGCTTGTGCCAGAGCGACTTGCGAGGACATCCCCGCACAGGCGACCACTGCTGCCAACGCTCCAAGATATTGCCAGTTCTTAATCATGTTGCTTTCCCCCTCTGAGTCAGAATCATGTTCTGCGGTAACAGAGACGTCTCTCTCTGCCCGGCGCAGTGCCGACGACACCCCGCCCGCGTTCGTTTTGGCGCCCCGCTGTTGTTGTCCCGCTACTATAAATCGACGGCCATCGCTTGACCAGCCAAATATCCCCGGATTTGTTGCAAACGCGCAACCACTCCCGGTGTAGACTTCCGGTAACCGGGCCACGACCACTGTCGATCAGACTGGCCCGGATGCAGCCGAACCTTGTTTCCAGCCGATCCAGGAGCCGATGGGTCACGACCGCCACGGCTTGCAGCTCGCCGATTACCGTCGCCATGGCGATACCCCGCCCGTCACAGCCGATCCCGAAATACAGGCCATCGGCATGTTGTCGTCGTTGACTCGAAACGATGTCAACCAGCGATTCGCGTCGGATGCCGCCTCACCACCCGGGGGGAGGGTGGCGAACTAATTGTCGGGTAATGGCTCCGAGGTAATCTGCACCGTGCGCAGCGGAATACGTGTCGCCCGGATTTCCTTGATATCGCCGCCGTATGCGTTCGTAAAAAGAAGTACTTGTTCGCAGCTAAGCGCACCGTGAGGCGTCGAGATTACCGATGACCGCCTTGTCGATACGATCCCAGCATGGTCGTGCCGGTATGGTTTCTCCCGCCGGCCGCCAGGGCCGCGACCGGTTCCGCCTGCAAGAGGTATACTTCGACGGACCACCACGAATACGGAAACCAACCACCGGTTCTCCGTTGCACCTGCCGGAGCCGCCAATGACCATCGATCAGTCGGGATCCTGAAGTTGAAAATTGTCAAGGACCTTCTTGCCCAGCTCCGCGGGGAATTGCAGCGAGCGGAAGATGTCGATACCGAAGCCCGTCGAATCCTGCAGGACCTGCACAGCGATGTCGAAAGACTCGAAGAAGCTGATGACACGGAGATCAGTTCTTTACTCGATCGCGTCAGGGCGATGGAGTCGAGATTTGCCGGCAGTCACCCGGTCCTCGAGCGCTTGGCGCAGGAACTCGCCGATGCGCTCGCAAAAATGGGCATCTGATGCATTTAAAGCCTGGCGGTGACCCGGCGCGAAGGTGACGTAAATGTCAACCAACGTTGGCAACTGCACGATGACCTTTAGTAGTAAGCCAGGTAAATGTGTTGACGCTGCGGGAGCCCAGAAAAGTGCACAGACAGGATTGAAATGAAAAAAGGCCCCGATCCGAAGGGTCAGGGCCTTTTTAAATTTAAAGCCTGGCGGTGACCTACTCTCACATGGGGAGACCCCACACTACCATCGGCGCTGAGCGTTTTCACTTCCGAGTTCGGGAAGGGATCGGGTGGTTCCCACTCGCTATGGCCGCCAGGCAAACCGGCTTTGCTCTTAGCAATTTGAAATGTTCTGACGTCGAAGTGTCGCATGCCGTCGCACCAAAGTGCTTTGGTGTTATATGGCCAAGCCTCACGAGCAATTAGTACTGGTTAGCTTCATCCATTACTGAACTTCCACACCCAGCCTATCAACCTCGTAGTCTTCGAGGGCTCTTCAGGGACCTCGAGGGTCCAGGGAAATCTAATCTTGAAGGGGGCTTCCCGCTTAGATGCTTTCAGCGGTTATCCC
>JBHIDG010000221.1:0-5581 GCA_046760025.1 Woeseia sp.
GACTTGTTCACTTTCCTAACCGACTGCTGCGTCGAGCGACGCCTCGCCTGGGACTGTGCGACCGGCAATGGCCAGGCTGCACGGGCACTGGCCCCGCATTTCGAACGAGTCATCGCGACCGATGCAAGCGAGGCTCAGATACGGGCGGCAAGGAGCGACCCGAAGATCGACTTCCGCGTCGCCAAAGCCGAGCAGTCCGGCCTGGATGACGACTCGACAGACCTGATCACCGTCGCACAGGCGCTGCACTGGTTCGACATCACGAGTTTCTTCGACGAAGTCCAGAGAGTCCTGGTGTCTGGCGGCGTGTTGGCCGTCTGGTCCTACCGGAATTGCGTTGTCAATCCCGACTGCGATGCCTTGATCAACGAGCTCTACGCCGGTGTTGTCGGCGAATACTGGCCGCCGGAGCGAGAATTGGTCGAGGGCGGGTATCAGAGTATCGAGCTGCCGATGCCGTCGATTGCGGCGCCCGCGGTCGCAATGAGGGTCAACTGGACAGTTGCTGACATGCTCGGCTACTTGCGCACCTGGTCGGCGTCTCAGCGCTATATGCAGGACCACGGGGCGGATCCCGTATCGATTATCGAGGAACGGCTGAATGACGCGTGGGGCGGAGGCAGGCACGAGGTCTCATGGCCGCTGAACATCAAGATCGGCCGGGCTTAATAGTGTCTCTGCCGCATTTCTGCGAAAATCAGGCCAACGCAGATTTCCGGTTGGCGATTTGTTAGGTAATACCCACCCATACTTGAAGTTTCTGGTCCCACTGCTGGTACTTGGTGTCGGCGGTTGTTCGACGCTCCAGGATTTTCTCGATGCAGGACAGCACGGGAGGCGGCCGCTGCTCGAGCCGATCAGCCGGAACTACTTCGTCCTGGAATCGCCGGAGCAGACCGTTATCGGTGAACCGCAGATCGTGTTCACCCGCGCGACGGACACGTTTTCAGACCTGGCGCGGGAGTATGGCCTGGGCTACGATGAACTCGTCGCTGCCAATCCCGGCGTCGATCCCTGGCTGCCCGGTCGCAACACGCCGGTGCTGCTGCCGACGCAATACGTGTTGCCTGACACTCCCCGTAACGGCGTCATTCTGAATATCGCGTCCAAGCGCCTTTTCCATTACCTGCCCGTCGTCGACGGGGAGCCCGTCAAGGTAATGACGTATCCGATCGGCATCGGCCGTATCGGCTGGGAAACGCCGATGGGCAAAACCACAGTCGTCGCGAAAGCGAGGGATCCGGACTGGTACGTGCCCTGGTCGGTGCAAAAGGAACACAGGGAGATGGGTGATCCACTGCCGCCGATCGTGCCGCCGGGCCCCGACAACCCGCTCGGCTCCCACGTGTTGAAACTCGAAATGCCGGGCTATCTCATTCACGGCACCAACCAGCCGTATGGGGTCGGCATGAGGGTCAGCCACGGTTGCGTTCGCCTGTATCCCGAAAACATCGAGCTGCTCTACTCCCTGGTGGAAATCGGCGAATCGGTGACCATCCTCAATGAGCCGTATCTCATCGGTTGGCGGGCCGGCGAACTCTACCTGGAGAGTCACCCTCCGCTCGAGGATGACGCAATGAGTCCCGACGAACGACTGCAAGCGATCTTCGACAAGGCGAGGAACGCCTCGGGCGCGTTCAACGATCGATACGAACAGGGTTATGCGCGCGCCATCGCAAGCGACGCGCGCGGCGTGCCAGTGAAAGTACTGCTCGGCGATGCCGATGAAGTGTATGGGCGAGCGAGGGTGGTGCGAAACACCGTCGAGATCGATCCGAATGCTCCGACGCTGGCCGAGATCAGGGAGTTGCTGGATACACCGATCGAGCCCGAGGATCCGGACGAAGCAACCCCGCTGGTCGAATAGAGGTATTGAATCTACTCGAAATAACGCAGGAATTCAGCGGGCAAGGCGTTACGGTCAAGGGGTTCGTCGTCCGGCACGGGCAACTCCGATGAACTGTAGGTATTCCAGAACAGAAATTTCTTATCGGCCAGTTCCGGATCGTCGAGATCTCTCAACAACGCCGCCATCGCCTTGCCCGTGTAGGTCGTCTCGAGTCGGATGTCCAGCTGATCCTGCGCGAACTCCACCGCAGCATCCGTGACAGCATCCGTTTTCGTATAGCCCCCCGCAAAAAAATCGTGACGCACGACGATGTTGGTTCGGTTCTCGAGGTCCTCGGGGACAGTGTCGTCGATCCGCCGAAGCATTAACGCCGTTTTGCCGATCAGCCTGTGAAGCGCCCGCTCGTTCATGATGTTCGGTTCGGATACACGAACTGCCTGAACTTCCGTTTCCAGTCCCGCAAGCGCAAGGCCGATGGCAAGCCCGGCCGCGGTGCCCATCGTTCCTGTCGCGACATAGACCCTGTCCGGGAGAGATACGACGCCGGTTGACACCTGCTCGGCAAATTCCAGGCCCGCGTTGACGAAGCCGACAGCGCCGAGCCACGAAGATCCGCCCCCCGCGATAACCCAGGCATTCCTTCCCCAGAGGCCTTGCCGGAGCGTCGCAACCCTGTTCGCATACGATCCTCCGAATTTCACGAGCTCCGTGCCGTTTCGAATGTGCATGTTGAGGGTCGCAGGTGCCATCGGTGTCTTCGACTGATGCGACAGGAAGCAGGTGCAATCGAGTCCCAATTGTCGGCAGTAGAGCGCGGTTGCCAGGGCATGATTGGAACCGGCGGTACCGAATGTCGCGATGCGCTCGCGGTGTTTCTCGCGGGCGCGATGCAACAGGTATTCGAGTTTTCGAACCTTGTTGCCGCCATACAGCTCGCCCGTCAGATTGTCGTATTTGACCGAGACCGGCCGCCGACCCGAAGGGTGATCGACCGCAAGGTCTCCTGCAGGCGTCGGCAAATTGCCCAGGCTCTCCCGCTCGAGAGACTTGCCCAGTCTTGGAAACAGGGACAATAGGTTGTTCGTTTGCGACATGAGGATCTGGCACCATACTAACGCAGTGTCCGGACCGTTTGGCATATAGAACAGGCACTATTACACTACCCGCACGGATATCTGGCTCATAATCGCGGAGATAGGTTTTGTCAGATGCTGAAGGCCGTGGCATCACGGTCACCGAAATTGCGCCGATGGATGAGCCCATCGACGTGTCGTCCGATACAGTGGCCGCATTCGTCGGCCGCGCCCTCCGAGGCCCCCTGAACACACCGATTCTCATCAACAACTTCGCGGGCTTCAGGCGACGCTTCGGCGGCCACTGGCGTCGCAGCAGCCTCGGCCCGGCTGTCAGACAATTTTTCGAGCATGGCGGTAACGAGCTGTACGTCGTCCGCGTCGCGAACAATGCCCGCGGTGCGATGATTTGTCTGCCGGCGAAAGGCGGTGTACTGGTGTTGCGCGCGCTCGAACCCGGCTCGACCGAGAACATCAGGGCCGCGGTGGACTACGACGGTATCGGCGAAGATGACGAGCATCATTTCAACCTGACTGTTCAACGAATTGCTCCCGACACCGGCCTCGTCGTCGACCAGGAAATTTACCGCCGGCTGCAGTGTGACGAATATGAGCCGGCGTTCATCGGCGACGCACTGCTCGGTTCCTCGCTCGTTCGTGCCCGGTTCCCGTTACCCGAAGGGCGTCCGCTGGCGACAATGGAGACAGGGCCGGGATTCGATACCGCATATGTCGGCCATGCGCAACACGGCAGCGACGGCGTCGCACTATCCGACTACGATCTGATCGGGTCCGCGTCCAGGGGCACCGGGATGTTTTCCCTGAAAGAGATCGAGCACTTCGATCTTCTCTACATGCCGCCGCCCGGCCGGCACATGGATGTCGGTCCGGCTGCGATCCTGGCGGCGGAGCTCTTTTGCCGTAAACGCGGCGCCATGTTGATCATGGATCCGCCTGAATGCTGGGAGACCCCACGGGCGGCCGTTAAAGGCATTACGGAGTCCGGTTTTTCGAGCCCGGATATCCTCTCCTACTATCCACGCATGCAACTGAGGCACGATGATGAAGCAATTCCCCGCGCCGTCGGTGCCGCCGTGGCGGGGCTGCTCTGCAAAATGGACAGGATTGCCGGGCCCTGGCACGACCTCGATCAGCGCACCTTTGCCTTCAACAGGACCCTGGTGCCGACCTGGGCGGTGGCTATCGATGATGCGCGCCTGCTCGTAAAAGGAGGACTGAACGTCATTGCCGGCAATACGGCCGGGCGTGCAACGCTGTGCGGCTCGGTGACCCTGGGACGCGACACTCAGGTGGAAAGGAAGTTTTCGAGTCTCAACGTCAGACGGCTCTGTCTGTCAATTACAAACGCCATTGAACGTGCAACGCGGTGGGCGGTTTTCGAAACGCAAATGAATCAGCTTGCCGAACGGATTCACGCGCAGGTGCACGCCTACATGTGCGGTCTCGCCGACGAAGGCGCACTTGTCGATGATCGTTTTTTCGTACAATGCGACGCCGGCTTCCACTCCCGACCGACCGAGGCAGATCGTGGTATCACTATATTGCTCGCCTTTCATCCGGTCGGTGCCGAAGTGCCTTTATCACTCACGCTCCATCAGACCGTATCCGAATTCCGCGTGGCAACGACAGCGTTCGCACCGGCTACTGCCGAGTGTGCATAGGATTTAGCCGTGATAATCGCCATTTGATCCAACAGGCTCCGCCAGCGCGTCTTGACTCTGAAACACCCTGGAGCTGACGTTCAAGCCTCTGCATTTGAGAAATGTCTGGTTGTTTGACAGGTTCGCAGTTCAATAGCTGCCGCTCGGGAAATTTGCGGTAATATGTCAGCCGGTAACGCAACCCGGACATGCAAGTCTTGGATTCATCCAAGCGACAGATCAAGAATGCGGTATCGGTTCCTGGATCTTCCAACCCCTGACCAAAAGCCAAAGCATGAAGATCAGTTCCCCGAAGAAGGTGATCATGATGAATCCAAGGTCGGCGTCCGGATAAAGATATGGCTTCAAAGAATCGATCACCCAGCCCAAACCAGCGACTGCCAACAGAACCCCCAGTATCCTGGGGATATAGTCAGACCGGTACACCAGGTAACCCAGCAATCCAAGATGAATCCCGAAAAGCATCAGGCCCATGCCCCATTCGTAATGAAACGAATTCAGCAGAAGACGAACCTGCGCATGCAGCTGATCGGATCCAAAGACCGTCAGGTAATCCGGTGTATTCAATAGACGAAAAACGGTCACCAGGTTTGACAAGCCAAAAAGGGCTATCACCGCATAGACCAACCTGAACCACGCGGTCAACAATGACAACGTTCTATTGACCGGGATGAGCAAAACATAGAGCGCCCAGGCAACGAGCACATCGCAGACAAAAATGATCAGGTAGGCAAACACGCCGGCAAGAAAAAAACCCTGATTAGCCGAAATGTTCCGAACGGTTTCTTCGATCTTTCCCGGAATGACCAGCTTCGGGTATACAACGAGTTCAGCAAAGGGACCTGCTATTGCCATGATTAGAATGCCAATGCCGGCGGTCAGTGCCGCCTGACGCAATGAAATTCCTTGATCATGAACTGCCGAGTTAATTGAGCTCACTTCCATCTTCAATCCCATTCGGACTGCTTACACGCAAT
>JBHIDG010000222.1:0-5569 GCA_046760025.1 Woeseia sp.
GGTTTCAGCCATGGTAGCGTTGTGGAAACGCACTGCCGGCGCCGTGGTGCTGGGCCCTCGAAAGCCAAATCGCTGACGCCTGGCGTTGACATCGCAATCGCCATAGAGAATGTGGTTGAATTTGCCGGCGTAAAGAGGGGCTATTGGCCAAGTCAGGCAGAACCGGCGAGGGCTTTCGGTTGCTCCCCAGGCGGCGGTGGCGGGCGGGTCGTCCTGGCCCAGCCCCGGGCGTTCGGGTGAGAGCGAAGCGGTTGCGACCACGGCTTTATGCTGTGGTAGACGCATGGAAGGGGGACTTCGTAGTCGGCTGACCAAGGGTTTGGGTGCTCAAGCCTTCACCCAGATCGTTAACGTCTTGATCCAGATTGGGACCGTGCCGCTATTGATCGTGGCCTGGGGCGTCGAGCTATACGGCGAGTGGCTTATCCTGACGGCCATTCCCGTGTATCTCGCGATGAGCGATGTCGGCTTTCCTACCGCTGCCACAAACGAAATGACGATGGCCGTCGGCAGGGGCGACCGGCCCGCGGCCCTGGAGGCGTTCCAGAGTGTCTGGCTTTTGGTGCTTGTCGTCTCGTTCGCGGTGGTCATGGCGGTGGGCGGCGCGGCCTGGCTGCTTCCACTTACGGGCTGGCTCAACCTTTCCGTTCTGACCGGCGCCTCCGCCGGCCTCATCTTGCTCCTGCTGAGTGGCCAGGTGCTCGTAAGTTTCCAGAGCGGCCTGATCTACGCCGGTTTCCATTGCGAAGGGAATTACGGCCTGGGGCAATTCCTGGTCACCGGTGTTCGGATTCTGGAGTTCGGGCTCCTTGCCGTGACGGTCATTCTGGGCGGTGATCCCGTCATGGCTGCTGCCGCGCTGCTTACTGGCCGGGTCGTCGGCACCATCGGTATGCGGATCGCCCTTCGGCGGGTCAATCCGTGGGTCACATTTGGATGGCGGCACGCTGCGTTCGCAACTGTTAGACGCCTCGCTGGCCCGGCCGTGGCCTTTTCGGCGTTTCCGCTAGGCAACGCGCTTAACCTCCAGGGTATGGTAATCGTCATTGGCGTGGTGCTTGGCCCTACGGCCGTGGTGGTTTTCGCCACCCTGCGGACGATGACGCGATTCGGTTTGGCGCTCGTAAGGTCGGTGAATGTGGCGATCCAGGCCGAAATCGCGAGCGCCTTCGGTCGCGACGACGCGGATTTGCTGCGCAAGCTGCACCATCGTTCGTGCCAGGCGGCGTTCTGGCTGTCAGGAGCGGTTGCTCTCGGCCTCGCGCTTTTCGGGGAATGGCTGCTGACCATCTGGACGGACGGCGCGGTCAACATGCACCCGGAGCTGTTCCTCCTGCTACTGGCGGTCCTTGTCGTCAACGGCCTGTGGCTGTCGAGCCTGATGCTGGTCTATGCGACCAATCGCCACCAGCGGGTGGCCGTCGTGTACCTCACCGTGAACCTGATGACCGTGGCCGCCGCCTATGTGCTTGCCCTACAGTTCGGCTTGGTTGGGGTCGCCGCCGGGCTTCTCGTCGCCGACGCAATAATGGTCGTCTCCGTCTTGCCGCAATCGTTGGGATTGCTGGACGACTCCGTCGCGAATTTTGCCCGAGTGCTAGTAAGGCCGCCGGTGTTTGTTCTCAAGGGGCTGCGCTGACGAGGCGGGCCAGTCCGAAAACGCATGCCTTGGGACCGCACCAGCGGACGGCGCCGCCGGCAAAGCCGGGCGCGGCCCAGTTTGGAAATCAGCGACGCCAAGCGGTTGAGTATGGAGGAAAGGCGCGCAGCTTCTTCTAACCCATCAGCGCAAACTTGCCGCCATTCATTTCGATCACTGCGTTCGAGATGTAACCGTCGTCCTGGTAGAGCAAGAAATATATCGCCCGTGCCACTTCACGGGCCGTCAACAGGCGTTGCTTCGGCAACAAATTCTCCTGGTCAAGCGTTGCTTTGAGATCTTCGCGGCGCTGAGTCATGCCGGAATCTTCAATGGCTGAGGGGGCCAAGAGCACTAACTGTTGCTGCGGTGACCGGATCTTTCGCTGGCGTACATATTCGTGCACCGCGGCTTTGGCGAGGAAATAGGTCGTATCGTACGAACCTTTGAAACCGGATTCAGAACCGACAATCACTATCCGGGCCCGATCGTTCTTTTCCAACACGTGCTCGCAAAGCCGTATCAGCGAGACCATGTTTACCGCCAGGCTTTCGAATATCTCTTCCGCGGTCTGCTCGTTGATGCGCTTCGGAAACAGTACGCCCGCGCAGAACAGGTAGCGCTCGGCGTCGAGGGGGACGCCACTGCATAGCTTCTCGGAGTCGAACGTCGCAAGGTCGACCTGGTGATTGGCTGCGTCGTCGCGGCCAATGCGAAATACCTTTTCGCGAGCCGGCAACATCTTTTCGAGTTGCCAGAAGATCGTGGTGTTATACCCTGTGACACAAATCATTTCTGCCACGACTGTCGAAATTATTTGCAGTTGCCGCGAGTCCCCGTGGCCACGTGGATGGATCGGTCCATTTGGCGGTCGGCGTCCGCGATTCGGCTATCGATGATTGCCATGACCTCTTCTGCAGCAACGAAGATCGAGTCAATCTTTCCGGAAATCACGGTAATAATACGACCGGATTTGGTAACCGAGCAGAATCGCTTATCCGTCGCATCCGAGATTTTCGTTTTAATCGCCAAATAATAACCGGAACACTGGAAATAATCGTGGAAGGCCGGGAAAAATCCTTCCACTTCTTTTTCCATCAGTTCCTGCACATTCCGGATGTATTCGAAGTCAACCTTTTCGAGATAACGCCGTGCGGCCTCGTAGTGCGTATAACGGCCACGTGGTGTTTGCGCCACGGAGGTCAGGGTAGACAAATCTTTTTTGAAGGGATATAGGGAGAAAAACGCGCCATCCATTAGAGTGATTGCAGTATTTTGCATCTTGCTGGAGTATAATAAAGTAACAGTTGGCTCATAAAACAAATCGCCGCCGGCACGGTTCTCAAAAGCACACCATGTGCAGTCGACGACGAAATCATAGGGGATCCCGTCCACCAGGCATCGGCTGGATTTACCTTCGAGCTTGTGAACCGGATGGCCAAGCGCAAGGTTGTTTTTCAGACGAGCGTCGAAATGCTCTTTTGCTCCCTCGGTATCAATCAATCGCTCATCGCAGCGGATTGCGCCTTCGACGTTGTCGAGCCCGAAATTCTTGGGGTCTACCTCTTCGAAGGGAAGACCCGTTGCCCGCATGATATCCTTGTAGGTGGGGAAATCGATCAAGGAGTGTTTCGACACAATCCCGTATATGTTGTGATCGATGGCCGCCGAAAATCCCGGATACGTGTTTACGAATTTTTCAAATCCGATAATGGTTTGCTTACGGGTGTCATAAGATCGGGGATAGTGGAAGCCCATATGAAGGCGGTACTGGTTGTACCCGGATGCCTTTCCGAAAATAGAGGCCTCCTTCTCGAAGATAGTGACGTCAAAGCCTTCCTCAATGAGGACGGAAGCGATATGGCAGCCGAACCAACCGGCGCCGATGATGGCTATTTTCATCGATCAAAACCTCTTTTGCAGCGACAGGTGAAAAGGGAGCCGGTTTAGCTGGCGGCGAGTCGCTGGGCCGACGCCAAGCCTGCGTCGAGCTCTGTTGCGAACTTGCCGAGCATGTCGAGGATTCGTCGTTCCAGGTTGGCCATAGTGTACGTCGAGAAGACCTCTTCTCGGGCCGTCCGGCCCAGGCGCGCCGCAAGAGTGCGGTCATCCCTCAACCGGATGATCGCCTCAGCCAGCGCCATCGGATCCCAGGGCTTTACAACAATTCCGTGGACGCCGTCCTCCACGAAGGACGCACTTTCGCGCGTGGTGATTATCGCCATTCCCATCGCCGCCGCCTCAGGGACAACGCGAGCTCCGCCTTCGGCGTGGCTTGGGAAAACGAAGACAGACGCCTGCCCCATTTCCCGGAACAGCTTCTCGCGTGGCAAGGAAGGGAGGAGACGAATCGACACATTCTTCGCCCTCACCATGTCGGGAATTGGACTGTCGGAAGGCAGCGCGCCGTACGCCACCAGCTCGAATGTCGGATCGTCCAATATCGCCATCGCCTCGACAATGTCAATGAATCCCTTTCGTGCGTCGATGCTCCCTGCATAAAGCGGCTTCAGCGGACCTTCTCCCGGGCTCGCACAAACGCCCTCCTCCCGGGCAACATGCTCGGTCACCGAGTCAATTCCTTCGGGAATGACGAATATTTTTTCCGATGGCACGCCGTGCTTGCAAAGGCTTTCCCGCGCATACTCAGAAATCGTGACCACGGCATCTGCAATCGTCATATCGAATATTGCCTGCCGATTATACGGATCCGCGCGGTGGAAATCATCGATGCCGAACTCACGCCTGAATTTCTCTCCAACTTCCAGCAGATCGTCAGGGTGTACTATGCTATGATACGTAATAATCCTTGCGCCCTGGCGCTTGGCGATTTCCGCCACCAGACCGCCATAGCAGGCTCGTATGACGAGAACCTTCGGACGATATTTTCGAGCTAAGCGTGCCGCCTTTCTGCGGTAAAGATCCAATGCCGCGAGGTTGGCGGTCTTCGAACCAAAGATCCGAACGTACGGAATATGGCTAAAAAACTCGCTCAGCGGCGCATGAGTGATCTTGCTCTCAGGTATATGCTGCGTGCGGTATTGCTGAAACTTAACGATCCCGCGGTTAATCTTGTCCGATGCAAATGGCCGCAAAATCCGAATAAGCGGATCGTATCGTTCGTAATAGTACAACCCGGGAACGAACAACTGCAGCATCCCGTGTTTTTCCAGAATATCCGCCCAACGGAAAAGGGGAAACAAACGATTACCGTTGAGCACCATAACGTTGTTGTTGAGGTTGTACATATTAGTTATTCCGTTATTGCAAAATACCGTTGCCCGGTGACCCTGATCTTTCGATTGCCGGGACCGCCCTGGTTGAAATCGACCATTCGTTCCGTATCGCCGAATAACCCCGTACATTGTAGAATGGGCACTAAAAGGAACCTTTCGATTACTCGCCCGCTCTCGCGCCTTCCATCGACTCCCACTTCATCCCAAACCTTTGAAGCTCAGGATGCGACACCAGCAGGTGCCAGATGACGGCTTGGAAAGCCTCCGTCTGAGGGGTCACGGTTTCCTTTCTCATCGGCGGGATCACGACGCACGCATCCGCCACTCTCGCGGTATAGCCGCCGTCGCGCCCGACCACGCCGAACACCTTTGCGCCGACTTTTCTTGCGTATCTTAGGGCTTCGACAATATTGACGCTAACCCTCTTTTCCGCGTCGCCACCGCCGACCGAGAAAACGAAAACGCCATCCCTGTCGCTGAGGCGGCTCACCTTCAGCCACTCGACGAACGCCGTCACCCAGCCGTCGTCGTTGATCCGGGCAGTCAACTCGGAAACGTTGTCCGTGGGCGTGTACGACTCGATACCGACAATCTTCCGAAAATCATTGACCGCGTGGCTCGCGTGTCCCGCGCCGCCGCCAACTCCCAAGAAGAACAGGCGCCCCCCTTCCTCACGAATCCTGGCGATTCCGTC
>JBHIDG010000223.1:0-5559 GCA_046760025.1 Woeseia sp.
CGAGCCCTGATTGTCATAGCGTAGGGACGCCTCCCAGGGCTCCTCTTCCTGGACCCGAACGATCAAATCGGTCGTGCCAATGGCCGCGCCGGGGGTGAAGACACCGAATATCGAAAGACCGGGTAGGTCGCCCAGGGTGAGGAGGGCCGACTCGATTTGACTGGCAGTCACGGGTGCATCGATCAAGTCCTTGAACGGCGCCGCGAGCAGCTTGTCGCTGAAGGACTTGTTATTCTCGGCAAGCACGCTGGTGAGGGTACCCTCGACGACCTCGATGGTGATGACCCCCTCCGTCACCTCCTGCGCGGGAATGAAGGCCTGGGCCAGCACGAAACCGGCGTTGCGGTAGTGAATGAATCGGATCTCGGCCCGCCGCTAGAGATTTCGAAGACCAGAATCGCCGAGGCTGCAACCAGTGTCGGGGCAGTGCTGGGTTCCGGCAAGCCCTCGGAACTTGCTGCGGTGGTCGGCCAATCTTGCGTGACCTTAGGACCATATACTACGGCGACGCTTGCCGACGGCGCGCTTGCCGAGTATGAAAGGCAGGGCATGCGTGCCGCCGTACGGTCAACCCAGGGACAGATTTTCGTCGGTCACTGGGTGCAAATTCGAAATATCGAGAACCGCGAGGTCGGCAACGCCATGCTAAACAAATTGAGGCAAGGCGGACTTGGTGACGCGTACATCGTTTCCACCGAGGACGAAGGGCTGAAAATCTCACTCGGGCTCTTCGGTGAAATGAGCCGGGCCGAGCGGGTCGAATTGCAGGCGAAATCGCTGGATCTTCCGGCCGACATCACTCCTCGAATGCGCCAGGGCGACGTCTTCTTTGTCGATATCGCCCTGCCTCCCGGCAAGGGTGCAGGAGATATGATCGAGAAATATGGTGAGGACAGAGTCCTTCTAAGGGGCGCCGCCACCTGCCCGCGCTCCGGCTGATCTTGCCGTAACAGCTTCAAAAGAGAATAATTCGCCTCCCCGCTGAACGATGCCGGTATAGCTCAGCTGGTAGAGCAGGGGTTTTGTAAACCTCAGGTCCGCGGTTCGAGTCCGTGTGCCGGCACCATTTTTCACCTAACCCTATGATTTAATGAAAGTTTAGGCGGACATCGGGTCGTCATATGACGGTCCATTGCCCGAAACGCTACTACCAGCACAGGAGTTACAGACAACAGACAAAGCTGCGTAAACTAACATTCAACCTGGACCAGTTATCACAGGCAGCTCAGTCCACTAAACCGGGGCAAGACCAGCCCCTGACTACATCGTATTTCTAGCGGTTTGAATGGCCGCTTCGGGAATGCGGATTCAACCGGACGATGCAACACATTGGCTAAATCGTTCGGCCGGCGTCCTGAAGTTTAGCGTTTTCCTCGGTCGCTCGTTGAGTTGTCTGGCAACTGCATTCAGTCGGTTCTGATGGATGTTCGACAAGTCCATTCCTTTCGGGAAGTACTGTCTGAGCAGACCGTTGGTGTTCTCGTTCGAGCCGCGTTGCCAAGGGCTACTCGGATCACAGAAATAGACCTTGATGTCAGTGTCCAGACTGAATCGCCGGTGTTCGGCCATCTCTGAACCGCGGTCCCAGGTTAGCGACTTGTAGAGTTCCCGCGGTAACTTGTGGGCCTGCTTGATCAAGGCATTGATCACCGCCTCCGAGTCCTTGCTCTTCACCCGAACCAACATGACGTAGCGCGTATGGCGCTCAACTAGCGTAGCGATCTGGCTGTTATTGCTACCGATCAGCAAGTCACCTTCCCAATGGCCCGGTACAGCGCGATCTTCGACTGAAGCTGGCCGTTTCCGGATCGATACCGTGTCCTTGATGCGGCCATGTGTGGCCGTCTTCTGCGTGTGACTACGCCCGCGACGCATCGCCCGCGTACGCCGCAAGTGCTGCAACAGCTCTTTCTTCAAGGCCCCGCGGGCCTGAATGAAGAGGCTTCGGTAGATCGTCTCGTGCGACACCTGGTAGTTCTCGTCGTCCGCATACCTGTACTTGAGCCAGCCGGCGATCTGCTCCGGGGACCACAGGCCCTTGAGCTTACGCGCTACGATACGGGCCAGCGCCCGGTTCTGCACCAGTTTACAGGCCTTCGGACGGCGTCCCCGATCCCACGCCGCCTGGTCGGCCTGGTTGGCTCGATAGCGTCGGCGCCCGCCATTACGCCGGATCTCACGACTCACCGTTGACGGTGCACGCCCCAGCCTTGCGGCTATTGCTCGAAAGGAGTAACCGGCAACGATGCCTCGCGAAATATCTTCCCGTTCCGACAAACTCAGCGATCGTCGTGAGCGACTTCGTGGTCGCGGTCGAACCCGGCCGGTCTCAGCTAATACGCCTTGAATGGACGAGTGGCCTCGATCAAATAACCGTGCTATGGCATACGTTGAGTCTCCTGCTTGCCAGCGGTCCCACATTAGCGTTTTCTGCTCCTGCGTGTAATAAATCCTTGGTCGCTGTTTCATCTTCAACATCCTCCGCTCTATAGTTAGAGCTTAGGTGTTGCAACGACCAATTGAATCCGCAGAAAGCTGCCGGTCATTCCTGGGCTTCCGAAAATTGACTTCGGAACGTCGGCTACAGCGTGTGTTGGGCACCTTTGCTACTTCCTTCGAAGGACGAATTCCGTGCTCTGCCCCTCGTACTCGCCTACCCCTTCATCTTTCAGGACCAAGAGATCTCCATTTAGAACGGCTTGGTCTGGGTCCGGCCATAGCTCAAACTCATACTGCAGGGTTACTTGGTTGCCAGACTTTTCGTACGACCCGGGCCATATCACCGACTCTTCCTTGATTGCCGTTTCTGATCCGTCCTCATCCAGGCAAACGTCCCGCGTCGTGACGAAAGCAGCAAATCGTCCTATGGAATCAAGGAACATCGCTCCTTCGAGTACCTCCTCCCTGCAGCGTTCGCCGTTCGATTTCTTTGTCCACGAGGCCGCTGGGAGTTTCTCTCCGTTCACTTCAATGAGCAAATAGATACCAGACACCGATACCTCCTGTGCCTGTGAAGTAACCCAACTAACCGCAAACCCTAAGAAAGCGATTAAGCTGACCCGAAAGAGTCTCTGTGCGTGGTTTTTCATGTCACCAATTCCTCTGCGGCCTCTTGAACTACGGCAAATGATGCCGCTTAAATGACCCTTCAATACGTCGATTGTACGTGTGCAACATGAACCTATTCGGCGGACCTACTCAACCGAAGACTCTATGTGTAATCCATTCAGGGCTGCACTGGTGTCAATGGCGATGACATGTTCGCCAGTGGCATCGGAGTATGCTAATTCGACTGTTCTCGGCGACGGCGCGAGTGGAAAAAAGACGTCGAGCATTAGCTCGTTACGTGCGGGTACGTCGAGCGGCAACAATGTTTGTCGCTGCTCAATCTGAGTGTTGACTGCACGTTGGTTGACGCCACGAACAATGCCACCGACTACAAGCACCGGAGCGAGCACCACCCCGCCCACGACGGCCGCCCCACCGCCGGCTCCAGCCAAAGTGCCAGCACCCATCGCGGCTCCGGCTGCCGCTCCTCCTGCTGTAGCAACTGCGACGCCCATTGTCCCTCTTCCCGACCCTGCTTTTACCTTCATCCCCGACTCCTTGTAACGCCGCGCAGTCTTCTTGCTGCCCTTGACTAGTTGCTTCCGTCTAGGTTGCGATTCGATCCGCGTATTGAGTGAATCGACGACGATCAGCTTTGTTACCTGTATCAGCTGGTCAGACTGATTGCTGACTCTCAGCAGGTACTCGTCCCAGTTGGCGTTCCGTGCCCAGGTTCCCGGCCCGTCACGAACTATTACCCAGTCAAGCGTTGCTGTGACGTGCTGGTCCGATACGGCCGCAAGCGGCTGAGTGCTTTCTATGGGCTGCGATTCTTTCAGCACTTTGGTGCCGCCGCAGCCAGCCAGCGCGACAGCGGCTAATACTCCGAACACAGCAGTTCGTAGAGCCGAGGTTCGGTAGATGTAGATCTGGAAAATTGTCGATTTCATTGCCCGGGGCTCCTCATGGTGTTCAGCTCGATTACGCTGGTCGCCACGCTCAGATTCACGCCGAGGAGTCAACCTACGACTCGCGTTGCTGACGATCCTGATAAAATCATTAGGGTTTTGTGAAGAAATGATAAGGATTAACAAAATCAAAGCCTTGCCATGGCTTTGTCGCCTCATTAGCGGAACCGGCAGACCAGATGTCTGGGGGCACCCGTGAATGACAACTTACAGTCTGGCTTCCGGATCGGTGACTGGGAGGTCTATCCACAGGAAAACCTCCTGAAAGGACCGGACCAAGAGTGCGTCCTTGAGCCAAAAGTGATGGATGTTCTCGTTTTTCTTGCCTGCAGGCAGGGAGAGGTCGTTTCGCGCGAGCAGCTACTGGACGCGGTCTGGGCTAATGTTGTGGTGGGAGACGAAAACGTGTCTCGTGCGATCTACGTATTGCGATCGGAGCTGGGGGACGATCAAAAATTCCCGCACTACCAGAAGACTATTTCGAAACGTGGGTACCGCCTCATTGCCGACGTGATTCCAATGGCATCGGGCGGGTCGCACGAAGCGGATCCAGATGCTGCCTCCTTGGCCGGTGTTAATCGTCCTTCAACTCTCTTCAGTGAACTGAAACGTCGCAACGTCGTAAGAGTGGCGATTGCCTATGGGATTGTGGCTTGGCTTTTGATCGAGGTAACAGCCACAACATTTCCAGTTTTGACACTTCCCGACTGGACGGCGACGCTGGTAACAGTCCTCTTGTTGGTCGGATTCCCAGTGGCGCTGCTCTTTGCCTGGGCCTTCGAGCTCACACCCGAGGGCCTGAAAAAAGAAAAGGACGTCGATCGCTCGGAGTCCATTACTCATGTGACCGGGCGCAAACTGGATTTCATCATTATCACTGTATTGGTACTGGCGCTGGGCTACTTCGCGTACGACAAGTTTCTACTGCAGCCTGCATCTGACTCGCAGCAGATGGTCGAAAAGTCCATTGCCGTCCTGCCGTTCGTCAACATTAGCTCTGACAAAGAACAGGAATATTTCTCCGATGGCATAACGGAGGAAATTCTTAACTCACTTGCCTCGGTCAAGGGACTTAAGGTTACCGGGAGAACCTCATCATTTGCCTTCAAAGAACAAAACCAGGATTTGCGCCGGATTGGCGGTATTCTGGGAGTGGAACACATCCTCGAGGGTTCTGTGCGTAGGTCTGGCACCACTGTGCGCATTGCTGCCCAGCTTGTTCAGGTTGAGGATGGTTTTCACCTGTGGTCGGAGACCTTCGACCGCGAACTGGACGACATCTTTACCATCCAGGATGAGATTGCTGCCGCAGTCGTGGAGCAATTGAAAATCACCCTGCTAAGTGAGGCGCCGACATCCAGGCAGACGGACCAGGAAGTTTACGAACTCGTGCTGCAGGCCAGGTTCTTCGCGAACCGCCGTAGGCAGGGTGACGATGCAATTGCCCTGGATTACTACGAGCGTGCGATTGCTATCGACCCCGGCTACGCGCCCGCCTGGGCCGGGGCTTCGGGGCTGTACCCGAGGCTGGCCCTGGATGGCC
>JBHIDG010000224.1:0-5539 GCA_046760025.1 Woeseia sp.
AGATGTACAGGAATGGGATGAGGCATTTGAAGCTTGCTCCCGCGGCGCGGCGCGATGTACGAGATTCTCGAGCCGGCGGGTCTCTGTTGAGAAAATCGAGAATGTCGTTCATTGGCGACGCTATATGGGCTTTTTTATCAATATTGACGGGGGCAGAATAGGCAATACCGGTTGGTGAGGGGTTCAAAATGCTTGGGTCGGTCGATCGCTGGTGGTCAATCGCAACCGCTTTTCTGATAACGGCATGCGTCTCAATGCCCGGGCCGGCGCCCGAGGATCCTCTGGTCCTGAAGGGAGAGGGCATTTTCTTTAGCGAGACATTTGCGGGGAACGGCCGTACTTGCGGGAGCTGTCACCGCGCCGAGGACAATTTCGGCATCTCGCCGGCGTTTGTAGCGACGCTGGACGACAATGACCCGCTGTTCATTGCGGAATCGAGTGCAAAGCTTGCCGAAAATTTCGAAAATCCGGTCCTGATGCGCAAGTTTGCCATGATCCTGGAAAATCAGGATGGGTTCGACGATTTGCAAGACAACTTCAATATGCGCGGCGTGCCACATACGCTGGCTTTGCGTACATCTGTTGACAGCCGGCAAGGGCCGCGAACAGGCTGGTCCGGTGACGGCGCACCCGGCGACGGATCGCTGCGTTCGTTCGCGGTCGGCGCAGTCATTCAGCATTTTCCGAAGACCCTGAATAGAATTGCCGGCGTCGATTTCCGTCTGCCGACCGACGAGGAACTCGACGCGCTGGAAGCGTTTCAGCTCTCGCTCGGACGACAGGAGGATCTGGAATTGCCATTGAATTTGCGCGGTGAGGTTGCTTCCCGGGGCCAGGCCATCTTTCGCGACAACACCTTGGGCAAGTGCAATGCCTGTCATTTCAATGCGGGCGCGAACGGCGACCCGGCAATTTTCGGTCCGGGGGTTGGCAATCTCAATTTCGATACCGGCGTCGAATTATTACCGGATCAGCCAGCCGATCTGACCGACGAGAACAACCCGCCTGACGATGGCTTCGGCAACCCCGGCAACGGCGAGTTCAATACGCCGCCGCTGGTGGAGTCGGCCGACACGGGACCGTTTTTTCACAACAATTCCGTCGAGACCATCGAGGGCGCCGTGGCCTTCTACAATGGCGATGCTTTCAACAGTTCTCCGGCAGGACAACTGTTGACCAATGCCACCGGCAGCGGTATCAACCTGGATGCGACCCAGGTTGTCGCGGTTGCGGCTTTCCTACGGGTGATAAACGCCCTGGAAAACCTGCGCGTCGCTAACGCCTTACTGAATACGGCACTGGCGTATGATGGAGGCAATGAGCGACAGACGACGCTGATCGAACGCGCGGCTTTTGAATTACAGGACGCCGTCGACGTCATCCGGGGCGGCGGCCTGCATGCGAATGCCGCGACGGACATCGAAGAAGCAATGGACGCGCTCGACTCGGCGTTGCGAGTGCGGAGCCGTCGGGGTTACGTGCGCGTTGCCCTGGACTCGATGCGCTCCGCAAGAAGCCGTATGGAGAACTGACATGCGTGCAACTGCAATGACGATGATCCTTGTGCAGGGGTTGGTCCTGTGTTCACTGGGATTCACACATCCGGCAACCGAGCGTTATATACCGATCGGCAAATCGCCCGGTATCTCGAACGTCGAGTCATATATTGGCGCGATACGTTCGGTGCGAACGTCCGAACGGGGCTTCGTCATGGTGGTCGAGGACACCGGCAGGCACATTGAAGTTACCGAAGACAGCAAGATTTATCTGGACAATGGCCCCGGCCAGTCGAACACGATGGGCACCGAAGAGGACTGCCAGGCCGGACGAACGGTTGAAGTCTATCTGCGCGAGGACGGCACGGCCTATTGGGTTAAGATAAGAGTCCCCTAGGAACCGCCGGACAAGACAAGAAGATCGTTGTCTGGATTCCCGTATCGATGATACCGGGGGTAAACTCCCGGGTCATCGTATGTGCGAGTAAGATTTGTTTCCGATACGCGATGACAATCCGCAGATTCTGGTCCCGTACGCGACTGTCGGGATCATCGCCGTGAATGTGGCAGTCTGGATATTCCTGCAAGGCCTGGGTACCGAGCCGAAACTCTCGGGCTCGGTATGTCGTCTCGGTCTGATTCCGGGCGAATTACTGCAGACAGTGGATGCCGGTACCCGGTTCCAGATCGGCCCGGGCACTTTCTGCATATTGGGCGATGCGTCGGCCTGGTATACCGCGATTACATCGATGTTCATGCACGGAGGTTGGTTTCACATCATCGGCAATATGTGGTTCCTTTGGATCTTCGGCAATAACGTAGAAGACTCAATGGGCCATGTACGGTTCGTCGTGTTCTACGTGCTGTGTGGCCTGGCAGCCAGCGCAATGCAAATCGGGGCAAATCCTGATTCGGCCGTGCCTATGGTCGGAGCCTCCGGCGCTATCGGCGGAGTGATGGGCGCCTATATCCTTCTTTATCCACGGGTGCACGTACACATGCTCATCTTTCTCGGCTTCTTTGTCACGACGATCGCCGTGCCTGCCGTATTCATGCTCGGCTACTGGTTTGTCATTCAGTTGCTGAGTGGACTCGGCACGATAGGCGCGCACGGCGGCGGCGTGGCGTTTTGGGCCCACATTGGCGGATTCGCAGCCGGCGCGGTGCTGATTCTGCTGTTTCGTAATCCACGATTGCTCAAGAGGCATCCATACTACGGATGGCGAAAGCAAAGCGCACTTACTGACAGCTGGCACAAGGTGCGGCGATGACACGCCTGTTGCGTGCCGCGGTCAGATACTGATGTAGGTGACGGAACCTCCCGGTGACGGTACCGGGGGCCTGACCTGCTTTTCGACGAGCTGCCCGCAGTCCCGGCAGCGGAATCCGGCTTCCCTGACCGGCCTGTTCCCCTTCCCGATCTGCATAAGCCGGCCGAGATCCGCCGTTCCCCATCGATCGCAGGACAGGCAGTAAGGAGCAAGCGTATAACCCTGCCGGCTGAGGTCGTCAATCGTGGACAAGTAAATCATGCAGCCGTTGCGGGCCGATTGCCCGGGCTTATCCTGCTGATAGTTCCCTGGGCAATCGCAACAATTTTTTGGAACTCGCCATCGTCAATCGCAACTTCACAATTGCATACAGCCTGATTTGAGCCCGCATGCTGAACGGATTCCGTTGCAACCAGCGTTCGACCGATGGCCGGTCGCAAGTAATTTATCTTGTACTCGGACGTCACCAAATCACCGAGGACCGAGGCAGCGGCGTTTGTGAGGCAGTTATCGGCCAGGTAGCTCAATACTCCTCCATGAACGAATCCATATTGCTGCTTCAGCTCGTCAGTAATGTCCAGCTCGAGTACGGCCCTGCCGGCTTCGAATGCCGTGAGGCGCGCACCGAGAAGCCGGCTGAATGGCTGCGAATCGGGTATCCGGCGGCCGGTGTCCAGTCGTTCAGACATTCGAAATTCTCACGGAATAAAAAGTGGACGTTCTGCCGATTTTGTCTCAAATGCTCACTGTCGGACAAACTGAACGTTACGCTGGTAGATGGTATCAGCAGGCCGACAAGCGGCATCGGCCCGATGAACGGTAGAGATTCCCGGACCGGCAACCTTTCGGTGGGCATGCCGTTGTCATAATATCGGGCCATGGGAACGGAAGAGTACATCGATACAGTAGTGCTCCCGGGAGGGCCGCAGGCACCTGACGCGTCTGCAAAGGAATCGGACAAAACCGGCCAGAATTTGCCGCTCGTAAAAGACGTCCGATTGACGCAGGTGGGCAAGCTTGCAGTCGATGCGCTCTGCATCGACGATGACCCGGACTCCGGCGGCGATCCGTATAACAGAACCGGCAAGCATTGCCGCTCGAAGCCGCGCAGGGATTAGCCGCAATCCCCGTTTCGATCGGGCTCTGCGCACGCCGCGGATGCTATGCTTTTGTGCTTCCAATCGGGCCGGAATGCATCGCATGGGCATCGTCGAACAGATACATACTGCCAGGGAAGCCGGGTATCGCATGCCGGCGGAATGGGAGCCACACGAGCGTTGCTGGATCCAGTGGCCGGACAGGAATGCATTCATCTGGGCCGATATCGAAGAGACGCAGCAGGCGTATGCACGGGTGGCGCAGGCGGTCCGGCGATTCGAGCCCGTGACGATGATCGTATCGCCGAAATCGTTGGACGACGCCAGGGCGAAATGCGGTGATGCGATCGATTTCATGGTAATGGGGCTGGATGACTCCTGGGCGCGGGACTCGGGGCCGAATTTCGTCAAACGGGGCGACGAACTGGCGGCCTCGATTTATCACTTCGCAGCCTGGGGCGGCAAATACCCGCACATTCGAAATGACGCGGCGGTCGGACACCGCGTTGCCGAGCACCTGGGGATCCGTACCTTTACGTCGAACGTCGTCATGGAGGGCGGCGGCATCAATGTCGACGGCGAGGGCACGGTTCTCACGAGCGAGAGTTGCATACTGAACGAGAACCGCAACCCCGGGCTGACAAAGTCAGAAGCGGAGCAGATACTTTGCGATTCCCTGGGCGATGAGAAAGTCATCTGGGTTCCCGGTGATCCCGACGATGTCGAAACCGACGGCCACATCGACGGCATTGCCTGCTTCGTGAGGCCGGGCATGGTCATGTGCGAGGTAGGGTCGCCGGACGAACCCGAGCGTTGCAAAAGCCTCCGGGAGAACCTGACCGCACTCGAGAAATCAACCGATGCAACCGGGCGTAAACTGGAGATCGTCACGATCGCCGAGGCTGTCGATGTTGGCGCGACCAGCGATCGGTTTTGCCGGTCGTACATAAATTTCTACATCGCTAACGGCGGTATCGTATTTCCGTCCTATGACACCGCCTATGACGCGACGGCCGTCGGGATCGTGCAATCGGCGTTTCCGGATCGTGAAATCGTGACTGTGGATATCAGGCAGATTGCCGAAGGCGGCGGCGGGATTCACTGTATTACCCAACAGCAACCGCAATAAGCGCTTCAGGTCACCTCGACCGCCTGGGTATAGGTCTCGTCCAGCTCTGTTGTCGGAATCTTGAAATGCCTATGGCCGAAGGCGGATCTGAAGCCTTGCTTGCTCAGAACATCGTCCGGAATCCTGATGAGCGGCCTGTATGTTCTTTCCTGCGCCGTAATACTCATAAACTTGCCGTCCGCGTTGTCTCCCTGCGCGCCGGGAATCGGCTGATTCGATACGGCGTTATAGGATGCAAATAACATTAACCGCGAAGTATCCGTCTCGTTTGATGACGAGCCATGCAGCGTGTTGCAGTGAAAAAAGACTGCATCGCCTGCGTCCATTTCGCAGTGGACGAGACCCAGGGTCTCTTTCGCATGTTTGACCCGGCTCTCGAAGCACTGCGTGTCGACGTATCTCATGCGCCCGAAACGATGCGAGCCGGGAATCAGTTGAAGACAGCCGTTTGCTTTTGTCGCAGTCTCCACGGCGATGCCGGCTGTGAACAGTCTAGCCTGCATTTTGCATGAGTGAGGGATTTTAAGGCAGTTTTGCCGTGATATT
>JBHIDG010000225.1:0-5500 GCA_046760025.1 Woeseia sp.
GATTGCCATGCCACCGGCGCCCTGATCTCCGATACCCAATATCGACTCGTTGTCGGTGACGACCATCAGCTGGACATCGCTGAATGGTGCGCCGGTCCGCAGAATGTCCTCAATACGCCCGCGATTGTCCGGCGCGATCCAGATGCCGCGAGCCCGCCGGAAGACACGGCTGTAATACTGGGACGCTTTGCTGACCGTCGGCGTGTACACGATTGGCAAGAGTTCTTCGAGGTGAAGACTCAACAGCTTGTAGTAAAGGTGCTCGTTGCGATCCTGGAGGGCCGCCAAATCGATGTGTCGACCCACCGGGTCGGGATTGAAGCGAAGGGACTCGTAAAAGCGGCGGGCCTGGGTATCGATACCGTTGTGTTGCGAAGGGAGAATCCCGGCCAGTCCGAATCGTTCACGTTCCTCCTGCGTGAAACCGGTCCCCTTGTTGTAGAGTGGAAATCTCAGCAATGACGGGCCGAGATGCGGGACTCTTAATCGGTAGCCTGTAGCGGTCCTCTCGAGATCGAATTTTTCCATTCCGATGTCAGGTCATGAAAATCTAGGGTACCTTCCGGTCGATCAGGATCGATATTTCATTGGCTTCGGCAGGGCGGACCGTTTTTTCCCCGTACCAATCGCCCGGCTGAGCCATGGGTCGCCCGGACCTCGACACCCGGGCAATGATCTCCAGTTCCGGGAATCCCGATAGTAACCTGCCCGGCATCATCGCGTCTGAATCTCCGAGCGTGACGACGGCCGGCAATTCGGAGACGCGTCGGCTGACCGCCGCGACCGGAGGCGACGGCTGCGCCGGATCCCTGGCGATGACGAAGACCGTGGCGTCCGCTGCCACGGCAATCCGGGCAGCCGGCGCCAGCGCGATCGCTGCAGAGACGATCGGGCCTTCGGTTGCAGTCTCAACAGGCATTTCTTCGCCACGCAACTCCACGATCCGTTGGCGCAGGCTTTCCTGAATCCCTTCCGGCGGTGACAGTGCAAGCAGTGCTTCCCATCTGTCGGCCGCAAGAAACCTCTCTCCGCGTTCGACGGCGGCCAGTCCACTGTAGAAAAGCGCCTTCGAGTTGTTGGGTGATGCGGCAATGGCGTTCTCAAAGAGTTCGCCCGCACGGCCCTTCAACGTGGATTGGTCCTGCATCCAGAAGATAGCCTCGCCCAGGTCAGCGAGCGTCTGACCATTCGAGCCCGATTCCAGTTGCACGGCGCGCTCAAAGGCGCGAACCGCCTGTTCGAAATTACCGAGCTGAACGTATGAACGTCCCAGCATCTTCCAACCGGCCAGATCATCCGGACTTTCCTGAAGGCGCCGATCGAGTCCGGCGACCATCTCTTCGACGCTCGCGAGTTCGGAGCCGGCAGATTGTCCCTCCGGCGTTCCGATAGCGGCGTACAGTGCGGCAGACAGTCCGAGCACAAACACGACTGCGATGATCGACCGGAGCGATAGTCGTTTCTCGTTACTGACCAGCGGCCACGCCACGACGATTGCGGCGGCGACAAGCATCGAGCCCAGCAGCAGCCAGATCATGAGTCGAATTCGTCGTCGATCGGCATCGACATTCGCCCACGGACCACCTTCGCTGCGACAAGACCGCCGACCCCGATCAGGACAAACGGTGCAATCCAGAGCACCAGCGTCTTGCCGCTCATGCGTGGCCGGTACAGCACGAAGTCACCGTATCGCGATACCAGGAAATCGAAAATCTCGGCGTCGCTCTTGCCTTCGACCATGAGTCTCCTGATTTCGCGGCGCAGGTCCGCTGCAAGGAAGGCATTCGAGTCCTTGATCGTCTGGTTTTGGCATACGAGGCAGCGGACTTCCGAGATAATGGTCTCGTAGCGCGCCTGCGCTTCAGGATCATCGAAGGCTCTTCCCTCATCGATACCGTGACCGGGACCGGCAAGGAGGACAATCATCAGGACCAGCCATCGTCGCTTCATTCGCCGCCTCCCGGGGCCGCGCGAATCCTCGGCTCGAACTCCTCTCGCCAGGCCTGCTCTGTCAACGGGCTGATGTGTTTGTAGAGTACGATGCCGTCCGGACTGATCAGGAAGGTCTCGGGCGCGCCATAGACTCCCCAGTCGATGCCGACCCGCCCGTCCGCGTCGAAAGCGGACGCGACATACGGGTCCCCCAGTCGCTGCAGCCAGACCAGCGCGTCATCGCGGCGGTCCCGCCAGTTTAGCCCGTAGATCGGTATGTCGATTTGGCCGGCGAGTTTCATCAAAAAGTCGTGTTCCTGCCGGCAGCCGACGCACCAGGTCGCCCATACGTTCACGAGCGCCAGACGGCCGGCGTAGTCCGCGCTGCCCACGGTGCGGGTCGGATCCTTCAGGCGCGGCAGTTCGAACTGGGGCGCCGGCTTATCGAGAAAGGGCGAAGGCAATTCGCTGGGATCGCGATTGAGTCCGATGACGAACACCGGAATCATGATTGCCACAACAATCGAAGGTATGAGATAGCGTGACATCAGGCCGGTTGCCGGTCCAGCGGAGATTCTTCGGTCGCTTGGTCGGCAGATTTTGCAAACTGATAGCGGCGATCGCTGGCTGCAACGAGGCCGCCGATCGCCATGATGAGCGCACCCAGCCAGATGAAGCGGATCATCGGCTTGTACTGCAGTCGTACGCTCCAGGCACCGTCGCCGAGCGGGTCGCCGAGCGCCACAAACAGGTCTCTGTTCCAGCCGGCGTCAATGCCGGCTTCGGTCATCGGGCTTTGCTGCACGAGGTAGGTCCGTTTCTGCGGTCTCAGCTCGCCCAGGAATTCGCCGTCCCTGCGGATCTCGATTTCACCCTCGAGCGCCTGAAAGTTTGGACCTCGGATGTTTCGGAGTTCGCGGAGCTCGAAATCGAACCCTGCTACTTCCACGCGTTGGCCGGGCGTCATTCTCAGGTCAGCTTCGACACTGAAGGCCTGTACGATCGAGACACCAAGAACGAACATGCCGACGCCGAAATGAGCGATCGACATGCCGAGTGCAGCCCGGCTCAAGCCAGGCGTGCCGGGCGATCGGCGCCATGAACGCACGACGGGTATCATGGAGACGGCGGCGATCCAGAAAGCGGCGACCACGCCGATAGCCACGAGACCGCCGAAGCGGCCATAGATCAGTGCCGGAATCGCCAGCCCGGCGATCAGTGCAGCGATCGCCGGTATCCTCAGCTGCCGGACCAGTGTTTTCCAGTCCTGACTGCGCCATGCCGTGTGCATGCCGACACCGATCAGGAACAGCAGGGGAAACATCGGGATGGCGAACGCAACTTCGAACCAGGGTGCGCCGACCGAGATCTTTCCGGCTTTTACGACATCCGCGATCAGCGGCGCCAGCGTTCCAAACAGGATCAGCGTTGCGGCAATTACGAGCAGCACGTTGTTCAGCAGCAGAAACGTTTCCCTGGACATCGGCCTGAATCCGGCGGTCGAATCGAGAGCCGGCGCTCGCCATGCGTATAGCAACAGCGCCCCGAGGATTACGACGGCGAGAAACGCGAGAATGAACAGCCCGCGTGCAGGATCGGTTGCGAAGGCGTGCACCGACACGAGAATGCCGGATCGCACCAGAAATGTGCCCAGCAGGCTCAGGGAGAACGCCGCGATTGCCAGCAACAGTGTCCAGCTCTTGAACAGACCGCGTTTCTCGGTGACCGCCAGCGAATGGATTAACGCGGTACCCGCCAGCCAGGGCATGAACGAGGCATTCTCGACCGGGTCCCAGAACCACCAGCCGCCCCAGCCCAGTTCGTAATAGGCCCACCAGCTCCCGAGCGCGATGCCGACGGTGAGGAACAGCCACGCCCAGGTAGTCCACGGCCGCGTCCAGCGCGCCCAGGACCGATCGAGACTGCCGCTGAGCATGGCGGCGACGGCAAACGCAAACGCGACGGAGAAACCGACGTAACCGGTGTAGAGAATCGGCGGGTGTATGGCCAGCCCCGGGTCCTGCAGGAGCGGATTGAGGTCGGCGCCGTCTGCCGGGGCGGGAATGCGCTCGAACGGGTTCGATGTGAAAAGCGTGAACAACATGAAGCCACTGCTCAGTAATCCCAGGACGCCGATAACCCGTGCGGCGAACGCTTCCGGCAGGTTTCTGCTATAGCGTCCGATCGCGACCGTCCAGATGGCCAGGATCAGAATCCAGAGAAGCAGCGATCCCTCGTGCGCACCCCAGACTGCCGAGAACTTGTAAACATCGGGCAAAGCCAGTTGTGAGTGATTGGCGACGTACAGAACCGAAAAATCGTCATTCAGGAATGCCCAGGCGAGACAGGCGAAGGAGATCACGACGAAAACGAACTGGCCGCGGGCAGCGGGCCGTGCAACCGCCATGAGCGCCGCGTCGCCACGATGTGCGCCAAGTATCGGCATGACGCCCTGGCAAACAGCCAGTGACAGCGCCAGGATCAGCGCGAAATGACCGATCTCGGGAATCATTCCTGGTTGCCTTTGTCCTCGTCCGCGGCGTCCCTGGCGGCAGCGTGCTCGGCCAGGGTCTCGGCGACCTCGGGCGGCATGTAGTTCTCGTCATGCTTGGCGAGCACGGTATCGGCCAGAAACTTACCGTCGTCGTTCATTCGGCCGTGCGCGATGATGCCCTGACCCTCCCGAAACAGGTCCGGCAGGATGCCGCTGTAAAGTACGGCGAGCTGCGCCTCCAGGTCCGTCAGCGTGAACTCGATCTCGAGGTCACCCGGCTTGCGAACGACGCTGCCCTCGACAACGAGGCCGCCAACACGAAAATTGCGATCGGCAGGCACATTACCATTGACGACCTCGGATATCTCGACATAGAACATCATGTTCTCTTGGAACGCCCGCATGGTCAGCACGGCGGCTATGACGATGCCTGCCGCCGCCAGTCCCAGCGCCAGCATTCGTTGTTGCCTTGGCTTCATAGTCTGGTCTCCCCGGCTTTTAGTCGTTGTCTGATGTCGTTCGCAATCCGGCGATGCCGCCGGCGCGCCTGCACAAAACTGAATACGACGACAATGAGCGTCAGCAAATATGAGCTCCAGACGAACGGGCCATATTGTCCCATTGTGAACAGCTCCATCACATCGATTCCCCCGCTGGCACCAGCATTCTGTGTACCCACCGCGCGCGTCGCTCGCGGTACAACACTTCCGTTCTGACGCGGGCCAGGAGCAGGGCCGCAAACAGCAGGGTGAAGCCGACTATCATCGACAATAGCGGATACAACATGGCTGCCGGCATTGCCGGCCCCCCCTCCGCGAGCAGCGTCGGTCCCTGGTGCAGCGACGACCACCACTCGACCGAGAAATGAATGATCGGAACATTCACGGCCCCTACTAGAGCCAGCACACCGCTGGCGCGATCCGCCTTTGCCGTGTCGTCGATGGCGGCGCGAAGTGCAATATAGCCGAAGTAGAGGAACAGCATGATGAGTTCGGACGTCAGCCGCGGGTCGCCCCACTCCCACCACGTGCCCCACATCGGTCTGCCCCAGATCGAGCCGGTGGCCAGGGCGAG
>JBHIDG010000226.1:0-5499 GCA_046760025.1 Woeseia sp.
TTGAAATCATATCGTTGTCAATGATCTCGGGCGGTCTCGTGCAATCTTCGGGCTATTCCGCCGTGCCGCCACTCTGATACCAGCGATCGATGATTGCCCGTTCCTCATCGGTCATTCGTGTCAGGTTGCCGATCGGCATCACCCTGGTTACCACGGTCTGCTGATGGATGCGAAAAGCATCCTCGACGATCTGGTCATCGCTGTCGAGGATGACCCCGCCGGGCGCGGCCGGGAACGCGAAATGTGTCGGTGCTGCGGAATGGCATGTCGCGCACCTCTCGAGAATCACGGATCGCACCCGGTTGAAGTCGACAGCCTGTCCTCCTGCCGTGGCCCTCGATTTCGGTACAATCGCGGCCGCTACGGCGAGCAGCATCAGGACAGCCGCGATAACGGTTACCGGTGACGCTTTGCCCTTGTGGCGCGCGACAAAGTAGGCACGAATGAGGGCGCCGGCCAGGGAGATCGCAATCAGGATAAGCCAGTTGTAATCGTGACCATAGGTCATCGCGTAGTGATTGCTGATCATGACGAACAGCACCGGCAATGTGAAGTAAGTGTTGTGTACCGAGCGCTGCTTCGCCCGAACACCCGGACCCGGGTCCGGGTGTTCGCCGCGGCTGACCGCATCGACTAGTTGACGCTGTCCGGGAATGATCACGAAAAACACGTTGGCAACCATGATCGTACCGAGCACGGCGCCGAAGTGAATATACGCGCCGCGTCCGCTGTATAGCTGACACAGGCCCCAGGCGAGGATGCCGAATAGAACAAACAATACGGAGCCGAGTGTGACTTGGTCCTTGCCCAGAGGTGATCTGCACAGTAGATCGTAGACAATCCAGCCGCCTGCCAGGACGGCCACGGCGACGCCGATTGCGGCCGTAGAGGACAGGTCTGCGACCGCGGGATCGATGAGGTAGACCTCGGCGCCGTACCAGTAGATCAGCGCAAGCAGGAACATGCCGGACATCCAGGTCGTGTAAGCCTCCCATTTGAACCAGTGCAATGTGCCCGGCAGCTCGGGCGGTGCGACACTGTATTTCTGTGCGTGATAGAAGCCGCCGCCGTGCACCGACCACAACTCGCCGCCGACGCCCTTTGCCGCGTCGGATGGATCACCGACGGCCTGCAAATGATTGTCGAGCCAGACGAAGTAAAAGGAGGAGCCGATCCAGGCGATTCCGGAGATGAAGTGCAGCCATCGCGCAAGGATATTCAGCCAGTCGACTATGTATGCGTCCATTCCGGGATTCTTATTCGTGAAGAACAGTTACGTTTTCGGGCAATTCCTCGCCGGCCGATTTGGCTTGTGTGATTTGCAGTATCTCGGCTGCAATGGCAATCGCAATTTCTACGGGCTTTTTGCCGCCGATTCCGCCGATACCGATCGGACAGGTCAGCCTGTCGATACGTGTCTGCGACAGACCCTGTTGACGCAGTCGCCTCTCGAAATTGCGGCGTTTCGATACCGAGCCGATCAGTCCACAATACCCAAAGTCACCCCGATTCAGGACCTGATAGACGATCTCCTGGTCGAGCGGGTGACTGTGGGTCATCACCAGATAACAGCTACCGGGCGGCATCGCGGCGACTTCGCGTTCGGGCCGGTCGGTCTCGACTGTCTGAACGTTGCCGGGCCTGATGTCCGGAAAAATATTTTTTCTGCCGTCGATCCAGCGAATATTGCAGTCCAGGGCCGACAGCGTCTTGACGGTTGCGGTGCCGACATGTCCTGCGCCGAAGACGGCTATGTTCAGCTTGCTCGGCACGACCGGATCGAAAAGCATGTCACTATGCCGTTGGGCCGGCCTGTCTTGCGTCAGAATATTGACGGCCTGTTTTAGCAGGCCGCCGCCGATCATCGAATCTTCCGGATAAATGCATGCGCTCTGTGCAGTAATCAGAAACTTGGCGTTCGGACCCGTCACGACGATGACCGGCTCTCTTCGTTGGCGGGCCTTGTGCAGCCGGTCAAGCCATAGCGGATATTCCGCACAAAATGACTCGAACAGGACCTCGACTGCACCGCCGCAACACTGCCCGAGGTTGGCGCCGAGCGTGATCTTGCGCACAGCGGATCCGGCTTGCTTTTTCCGCAACCGTTCACAGGCCATTTGCGCGCACTGGTATTCGAGTTGTCCGCCGCCGATCGTGCCGATGGTCTCACGGGCGGTCACGACCATCTTCGCGCCGGTTTCCCGGGGCGCCGAACCGCGGACACCGGCAATTGTGACCAGCACGCAGGCATTGCCGCGGTCCAGCTGCTCGCGCAGATCGTCAATCCACTCGTTCACGACGTAGCCGCCTTCACCGACGTCACCGAGCGGAGCACCGATTCGGGCGTCGCCGGCGCGTCCAGGCGAGGCCGGCACCCGTCTCCGCCGACGCTCGCGACCGCATCCCGAATCGCATAGAACACGGACAGCCCCAACATTAGGGGCGGCTCGCCGACCGCCTTGGAGCGGTAAATCGTCTTCTCGCGATTCGTCGCCGAGGAGAGCATGGTGGCCCTGAATTCCACCGCGAGATCCGAGCAGGTCGGGATCTTGTAGGTCGAGGGAGCATGAGTCTTCAGCTCGCCGTCGCCGTCCCACCAGAGCTCTTCGGAGGTCAGCCATCCTGCTCCCTGGACAAAACCTCCCTCGATCTGTCCCATGTCGATCGCCGGATTCAGCGATTCGCCGCAGTCGTGCAGGATGTCGACCCGCAGTACACGATATTCACCCGTCAGGGTGTCGACGACCACTTCGGATACCGCCGCACCGTAAGCGTAGTAGAAAAAGGGCCGCCCGCTGAACGTCGAACGGTCGTAGTTAATCCTCGGTGTACGATAGAAGCCCGTTGCCGACAGTGAGATCCGGGCGAACCAGGCGCGCTGCACCAGCGCTTCGAAACTGATGCTCTCATGGCCGATCCGAACCTCGTTGTTGATGAACTCGATGTCCTTCTGTGTGACCTTGAAATGCTCTGCGGCAAACTTGATGAGCCGCTTCTTGATCTTTGCAGCAGCTGCCTGTGCCGCTTTGCCGTTCAGGTCCGAGCCGCTCGACGCTGCCGTCGCGGAGGCATTCGGAACCTTGCTGGAGTCGGATGCCGTAATCTTGATGCGGTCGATATCAATCTGAAATTCTTCGGCAACGACCTGCGCCACTTTGGTAAACAACCCCTGCCCCATCTCGGTGCCGCCGTGGTTAAGGTGGACCGTGCCATCGGTATATACGTGCACCAGAGCGCCAGCCTGGTTCAGATGCGTTGCCGTGAATGATATGCCGAACTTGACCGGCGTTAGCGCAATGCCGCGCTTCACGATCTCGTTGGCCTCATTGAACTCCCGGATCTGCCTGCGGCGTTCTTGATAATTGGCGCTTCGCTCCACACCCGAAACCACGTCCTCGATGATGTTGTCGTCGATCGTTTGCAGATACTGCGTTACGTTTCTCTCACTGACGCCATAGAAATTTCTCCTTCGAACGTCAAGTGGGTCCTTGCCGAGAAAACGCGCTATTTCGTCAACGACATGCTCAATAGCAAACATCCCCTGCGGTCCGCCGAAGCCGCGAAACGCCGTATTGGACACCGTATGCGTCTTGCAGCGATGCGAGACTATCTTGACGTTCTCGAGGTAGTAGGCGTTGTCGCAATGAAACATCGTTCGATCGTTGATTGCCCCCGACAAATCCGCGGACATGCCGCAGCGAGAAGCAAACATGAATTCGATACCCACGATGCGTCCCGTGTCGTCGAAGCCGACGTCGTAGTCGATGACGTAGTCGTGGCGTTTACCCGTCATCAGCATGTCGTCATCGCGATCGAGGCGCAGCTTGCAGGGACGGCCCGTCCTGCCCGCCATCAGTCCTGCGATGCAGGCAATCAGCGCGGGTTGGCTTTCCTTGCCGCCGAATGCGCCGCCCATGCGGCGGCACTCGACGACCACGTCCTTGGACTGCCTGCCGATCGCATGAGCGACCAGGCGCTGAATCTCGCCCGGATGCTGCGTGGAACTGAACACGTAGAGATCGCCGTCCTCTGCAGGCAATGCAGTTGCGATCTGCCCCTCGAGATAAAACTGGTCCTGGCCGCCGAGCACCAGGCTGCCTGTCAGGCGGTTATCCGCAGACGACAAGGCGGCCTTGCTGTCGCCGCGATCGATGGTCTCGGACGGTAATACAAAAGATTCTTTGGCAACCGCGGTACGCGCGTCGAGTATCGGCTCGAGGTCTTCGTATTCGATCTTCGCGAGCAATGCCGCCTTGCGTGCCTGCTCGACCGTCTGCGCCGCGACGGCGAACAGGGACTGGCCCGCATATTGCACAAGCCCGGGAGCAAAGATCGGATCGTCGGCAATGACCGGCCCGCAATTGTTTTCACCGGGGATATCTTCGGCCGTCATGACATCGACGACGCCGGGCGCCCGACGAACGGCGCCCAGATCCATATTCCTGATCTTTGCGTGGGGCCTCGCGCTCATGCCGACGGCCAAGTGCAGCAAGTCGCGTGGCTCCGCGATGTCATCCGTGTAAATGGCCTCGCCGCTGACGTGCAGGTGCGCGCTGTCGTGCGGTATCGGACTGCCGACGGCGCCGGCGATCGTGCGGCCCGCCTTTTTCCGATTTGGACCGGCTCTAACGTCCATAGTCGTACACCCGGGGCGGTGGGTTGTTACCGGTATCCAGGTAAAAGCGCTTCAGGAGATTACCGCAGATCGTCCGGCGGTAATCGGCCGTCGAGCGCATGTCCGTGATCGGGCTGAAGTCCCTATCGAGGGCCTCGATGCCGGCGTGCAGCGTTTCTTCGTTCCAGACGTTGTCCCGTAACGTCTCTTCGCAATGAAGCGCGCGCTTCGGTACGGCCGCGAGACCCCCATATGCGATTCGGACTTCGCTGATTCCACCGCCGTTCAATCTCAGCGCGTAGGCGCCGCACACTGCCGAGATATCCTGGTCGAAACGCTTCGAAACCTTGTAGCTTTGCACGCGCACACCGTTTTCGCGCAACGGCACCAGGACGCGCTCGAGAAATTCCCCGCGTCCCAGTGCCGTCGTCTGAGAGTCGAGGTAAAAATCGCTGAGTAACATCTCCCTCGTGCGGCCGCCGCGCCGCAGGATCAATTTGGTATCGACGACCATCAGCGCCGGCATCGAATCGCCGATCGGCGAGCCATTGGCGATGTTGCCGCCGAGCGTGCCGGCATTGCGGATCGGCGGAGAGGCGAATCGCAGGAACAGCTCTTCGAACTCCGGATAATTTTCGATGATCGGCAGCATCGCGTCTGTCAACGATACGGCGGCGCCGATATCGATATGCGTGCCGGTTACGTTCAGTTTTGCGAGCTCGCTGACGTTTCCCGTATAAATGACCGTTTTCAGGACCCGGTGCTGTTTGGTCACCCAAAGACCGACATCCGTTCCTCCGGCCAGGATCACCGCATCCGGATGGGTTTCGATCAGCCTTGCCAACTCGTCGACTCTGCGTGGCGAGTAAAACCTGCGCCCGCCG
>JBHIDG010000227.1:0-5479 GCA_046760025.1 Woeseia sp.
AAAACAATACTACAAACCCTGGGAGCTTGACTTCAATGCCCGATTAGAGAAGCGGCCGTCAGGTTTCCCCGCTTCCGACGGAAAAAGCGGATTGCAAAGGCGTCCCGTCTTCGAAAGGATCAAGCTCCGATTTTGCTTTTGAGATGAGTGCCTCAACCTCGAATGCAGGTAAGTCATTGCCGAAAGTACTAATGATTACAGTGTGATCCTTATCACATCGAAACACTTCCGCTAACACATCACCCTCAGCATTCAGGAGTTCGAGGCCGAGCCCATTCCTAACAATGTCGGAGGCAATCTGATATTTGAAGTGCGCCACAGGAACTTCGCCTTTGGGTCAAGCGCACTCGTATTCTATAGGCTGAATCGTAACATTCGAACGACCGGAATTAGGTGCTTAGAAGTCATCGAGCTTGTTCCAATTTGGCGCTGCCTGTCAGGTCCAGCATCGACTATCACACCGCCGTTCGGGCGGGAGTAAGCCTGATGTTGTCTGTACGGTCGGATTCGGATCATTGCGCTCTTGTCCCGGGTCACATACATTTCCGGTTGGGCGTGATAGGCTTTCGGCTCTGGTCGAAGATCAACGACAAGTCCACCAGTGCGCCTGAAAAACTGCTATAAAACCGAGGACTTCCGCAGGCTCGCCAGGGCACGTTTGCCGTCGCCGATCTTTCATTACATAGACGGCGGCGCCGATGACGAAATCACGATGCGCCGCAACTCGGAAGCTTTCGAGACCTGCGATCTCGTGCCGAACGTGTTGGCAGGCGTCGAGAGTGTTGACATGAGCACCGAAGTACTCGGCAGCCGCCTCGATTTTCCCCTGTTTATGGCACCGACGGCGATGCAGCGTTTATTTCATCATGATGGCGAACGCGCGATTGCTGCGGCGGCCGGGAAGCTCGGCACGATGTTCGGTGTATCCACGATCGGCACGCGCAGTATCGAAGAGTTGGGCGCATTCTCTGCGCCCAAACTATTCCAGATCTACGTTCACCGCGATCCGGCCCTGACCACCGACCTGATCGAACGCTGCAAGGCTGCGAATTTCAACGCGTTGGCACTGACCGTCGACACGATTGTTTCAGGTAATCGCGAACGCGATTACATCACCGGCATGACCACACCGCCGAGACTGACGCCAGTCAGTCTGCTGAGTTTTGCGCTACATCCCGACTGGACTTTCAATTACGTCTTTCGGGAGAAATTCGAACTTCCCAATATCAGCAGTTTCATCGCGGCCGGTTCGAATGTGCAATATTCGGTCGTCGACTATCTGGACTCTCAGTTGAAACGAGACATCGACTGGGACGATGCCGCGCAAATGATCGAGGAATGGGGAGGGCCGTTTGCCATCAAGGGTGTAATGGCGGTCGCCGATGCAAGACGCTGCGTCGATGTCGGTGCCAGCGCAATTATGGTGTCCAACCATGGCGGCCGCCAGTTGGACGCTTCGCGGTCGCCATTCGATCAGCTCGACGCGATCGTCGATGCGGTAGGCGGTCAGATCGAGATAATCCTCGACGGTGGCGTGCGGCGCGGCAGTCACGTGCTGAAAGCACTGGCCACGGGTGCGAATGCCTGTTCGGGAGGCCGGATGTACCTCTACGCGCTCGCCGCAGCGGGGTCTGCCGGCGTCGAGCGTGCCATGTCCTTACTCAAGGGCGAGATTGAGCGCGATATGTTGCTCATGGGCTGCCGGTCGATCTCCGAACTGAAACCGTCGATGTTGGCGCCTCGTTAGCACAGGCTCGAAGGACAGCACTCGAGACCTGGACCAGAATTGAAGGGCTTGTAAAGCATCAGACACGAGGGGCTTGCTATATGAACGATGTGCACAATCCGATGGGTACCGACGGGTTCGAATTTGTCGAATACGCCGCGCCCGATCCCGAACTGCTTCGAAGCCTGTTCTCGCGACTGGGCATGCCGGCCGTCGCCCGCCACCGTTCAAAGGACGTCACGCTGCACAAGCAGCGCGACATCAATTTCATCATCAATGCGGAGTCTGACTCTTTTGCACAGGACTTTGCGCGGGCGCATGGTCCATGCGCCTGTGCCATGGCTTTCCGGGTCAGGGACGCGAATTACGCGTTCAACCGCGCCGTCGAACTCGGCGCCGAACCGGTACCGGGTGACCCGGGGCCAATGGAGTTGAACATACCTGCCATCGAGGGCATCGGGGGCAGCCGGCTATATCTGGTCGACCGATACGGTGGCGACACGATTTATGACATCGACTTCATCTTCGAACCGGACTGGGAGGCGCAGGCGGCAAAGCTGGAGACGGGACTGATTTATGTCGACCACCTGACACACAACGTGCACCAGGGCAACATGGCCGTCTGGGCCGACTATTACGAGCGCCTGTTTAATTTCCGCGAGATTCGATACTTCGACATTGAGGGCGCCCTCACCGGTCTTTTATCCAGGGCAATGACGAGTCCCTGCGGAAAGGTCCGGATTCCGTTGAACGAGAGTCGGGACCAGCAGAGTCAGATCGAGGAATACATCAGAGATTACAAGGGCGAGGGCATTCAGCACATCGCGCTCGGCACGGACGATATTTATACGACGGTCGATCAGCTCAGCGCGAACGGTATCGAATTGCAGGACACCAACGACGCTTACTACGATATGATCGACGAACGCGTGCCCGGCTACGGAGAACCTTTGCAGGAATTGCGAAAGCGCCGAATCCTGATCGACGGCGCGCCGAAAAACGACCAGGGCATGCTCCTGCAAATATTCACAAAGAACGTGATCGGCCGGATATTCTTCGAGATAATTGAGCGCAAGGGCAACGAAGGCTTCGGGGAGGGAAACTTTCAGGCGCTGTTCGAGTCGCTGGAACTCGATCAGATTCGCCGCGGCGTGATCGGGGACCCTTCCGAGCCGACGTAGGGCCCGGTTGCAGCGCAGGGCGGGCGAGTCAATCATGCGCAGCCTCCAGAACGCCGTCTGCCGCCCGACAAAAAACCGGCGACATTTTGGCCGAAAAACCTGATGCTTGATCGACCATATTTACGAATTAGTCATAATTTGGATGGTAAATGACGGGCTTGTGGCTGCGATTGCGGGTAAGATACCGGCTGCTCTGCCGCGAGGCGGGCTTTGCTGAACGTCGGTTTCGGCCGGCGAGTTCTACTATGAGGTTGATATGTCAGGCGAAAGAGTTGAGGGAACCGTCAAGTGGTTCAACGACGACAAGGGATTTGGTTTTATTGAACGCGACGGTGGTCAGGACGTTTTTGTCCATCACAGCGCGATCCAGATGGAAGGTTTCAGATCATTGAAGGAAGGTCAGAAAGTCACCATGGAAGTGACACAGGGGGAGAAGGGCCCGCAGGCGGAAAACGTTATGGCTGCTTAAGCACGTAATGCCGCGCTGAAAAGAAGTTTCAATTTCGAATATTTGTGTGCTGTCGCCACCGCGGCGATTTGCCTGATCCTGTCCGGCTGCGGACAACCGGCGGACCAGAAAGCACGGCGTCACGGTGTCAATGCGCAGGCGGCCACGTTCGTCGGCGCACAGGCCTGCGCCTCATGTCATCCGAAGCAGTTTGCCGACTGGCGGGACTCGCACCATGCAAAAGCCATGCAGCCGGCGACCGAAGAGACGGTGCTCGGCGATTTTGCCGATGCCGAATTCCTGCATTTCGGCGTAAGGAACTCGTTCTTTCGCCGTGACGGGCGATTCCTGGTCCGCGCGGACAATGCGCGCGGGGAGCGGCAGGAATTCGAGGTCGCATACACATTCGGCGTTTCACCACTGCAGCAATATCTGGTCGAATTTCCCGGCGGACGATTGCAGGCGCTGCCGACTGCCTGGGATGCACGGCCGAGCGGGGCGGGCGGCCAGCGCTGGTTTCACGTCTACGGCGACCAATACATAGGCAGTACGGATCCGCTGCACTGGACAGGGCGCGAACAGAACTGGAATTACATGTGTGCGGAGTGTCACAGCACCGGACTCGAAAAGCGCTACGACGCCTCCAGGGATTCCTTCGATACCAGCTGGACGGAGATCAACGTGGCTTGCGAGGCCTGCCACGGCCCGGGTTCGCGCCACGCCGGGCGGCCGGAAACGGCTCTTGCCGTCGATTTGGACGACGCCGGCGGGTCCCTGTGGCGCATGAATGCCGCGACCGGAATCGCCGAGCGAAGCGAGCCCCCGGCCGGGCGGCTTGCGCAACCGGAGGCCTGCGGACGATGCCACTCGAGACGCGGCAAGATTGCGCCGGAATACGCGTTCGGCAGGCCGCTGACGGACACGCACCTGCCGTCTCTGCTCGACGAGCTCCTATACTATGCTGACGGGCAGATTCAGGACGAGGTCTATGTGTATGGTTCGTATCTGCAAAGCCGGATGTATCGGGCAGGGGTCACCTGTAGCGATTGCCACGATCCGCATTCGGCGGGATTGAGAACCGCAGGCAGAGTCAGCAATGTCTGCGCGAGCTGCCACCTTGCATCGAAATTCGACTCGTCCGCGCACCATCGTCACCCGGCGGCTGCCGTCGAGTGCGTCGATTGCCACATGCCGCCGCGCACCTACATGGTGGTCGATCCGAGACGCGATCACAGCTTTCGAGTACCGAGGCCGGATCTCACGATCGGCACGGGGTCTCCGAACGCCTGCCAGCAATGTCACAGCGACAAGGACAATCGCTCACTGACTAACGCGCTTGCAGCCTGGTATGGCAGACCGGCAAGCCATTTCGCGGAGGCGATTCAGGCCGGAAGGCTCTCCGGACCCGGTGCCAACGCGCGGCTGATCGAGGTCATCGGCGACCACGAGCAGCCCGGAATCGCCAGGGCCACGGCACTGACGCTGCTGAGCGCGCCGTTTTCACATAAAATGCAGGCTCTCATCGGGCGGGAGTTGTACAGTCACGATCCATTGATCCGGATCGGCGCACTTCGGGCGCTCGACGGTATTCCCGCGGAGTACCGGGCACGCCGGGCGGCGCCGCTGCTGACGGATCCGGTACGGGCGGTCCGGCTGCAGACCGTAAGGACGCTCTCGCCGGCGCGTGACTCGTTGAGGCAGGCGCATCGGCAGCGGTTCGCCGCGGCCGAGCAGGAATACATCGAATCGCAACTGGCGATCGCCGAAAGACCCGAGTCACACGTCAATCTGGGTATCCTGTATGCGGAGGCCGGCGAGTCGGCAAATGCAGAGTCGGCGTATTTGCAGGCGCTGAATATGGAGCCGCGCGCGGTTGCTGCGCGCGCCAATCTCGCCGATCTGTATCGGTCACTCGGCCGCGATGGCCATGCGGAACGACTGTTACGTGACGGACTGCTACTGGACGATAAAAGTGCGGCATTGCATCACGCGCTTGGTCTGGTTCTCGTACGGAACGAAAAACCGGACGCCGCGCTGGTCGAATTAGCCCGGGCGGCCAAACTGGAAGCGAGAATTACGAGATATATTTATGTATACGGCGTCGCACTCAATTCGCTGGGCTAC
>JBHIDG010000228.1:0-5476 GCA_046760025.1 Woeseia sp.
ATGACGACCTGGATCGACGCCCATACGGAGGATGCCATCGATCTCCTCGAGGAACTCGTCAACATCGGCAGTGGCACGATGAACCATGAAGGAGTACGCCAGGTCGGTACCGTGTTGCGGCGCGAACTGGACGAGCTGGGTCTGACGACCGAATGGGTCCGACTCCCCGCCGACACCCAACGGGCCGGTCACCTCGTCGCCAGACTCGACGGTGAGCGCGGCAGAAAAATGCTCCTGATCGGGCACCTCGACACTGTCTTTGAGGCATCGGACGAGTTTCAGGCATACTCGCGCGACGGCGATGTCGCGACCGGCCCCGGCGTAGACGACATGAAGTCCGGCGACGTCATCATCGTCTATGCGCTGAAAGCGTTGCGTGAGATCGGTGCTCTGGCTGGCGCACAGCTTGTCGTTTTTTATACCGGGGACGAGGAAAAGCCGGGCAGGCCCCTGTCGATCACGCGCCAGGACCTGGTCGAGGCGGGGCAGTGGGCCGAGGTTGCGCTCGGGTTCGAATCGGCCGTGCACTACGACGACACCGACTGGGCCACGATTGCCCGGCGCAGCTCCAGCGGCTGGCGCCTCGAAGTCACGGGCCGCCAGGCACACTCATCGAGGATCTTCAGCGACGACGTCGGCGCCGGCGCCATCAACGAGGCTGCGAGAATCCTGTCGGCTTTCTACGAAGAGGTGCGTGGCGAGGAACATCTGACCTTCAACGCCGGCACCATTCAGGGTGGCACCGATGTCGAGTACGACTTCGAACAAAACAGGGGCCGCACGTTCGGAAAAACGAATGTCGTGCCCCGAAAAGCAATCGTTCATGGCGGCATACGAACAATTTCACTGGAGCAGCTAGCGCGCGCCAGGGATAAAATGCGGGCTATCGTCGCGCGGCACCTGCCACATACCGAAGCGTCGATAACGTTTAGCGAAGGTTATCCGCCGATGTTTCCGACCGAGGGCAACAAGCGCCTTCAGGAGACACTGTCCAGGATCAATGAAGAGCTTGGGCGCGGCGCGATGCCGGCGCTCGATCCCTCGCGGCGCGGTGCCGCTGACATATCATTCGTTGCTCCCTACACGGATGCGTTGGCCGGGCTCGGCGCGCTCGGCGAAGGCGGTCACACGCCGAGCGAGAGCCTGGAACTCGACTCGATGCCGCTTGCAATCAAGCGGGCCGCCATTCTGATTTATCGCTTGAATCTCGAGTAAGGATACAGGAGCAGATTTCGATGTTTTCCGAAATCCTGATAAATGTATTTGCATCAGCAATCCTACTGGTGTTCGGATACCTCGGTGGGCAATATCGTGAACGCAGATTACAGCGCGGCAGAAATCTTGAGGAATACCAGTTCTATCCGTTCGCTCTCGACGAGAAAAAGAATCTGTATTTTGATTTGGCCAAGTTCTGCTCGGGTGTCAGTCACTTCCTGAGTCACAGAGATGACTTCGCCGCGCGGCAGCTCATTCTCGTCGGTCAACAGAACGATGTTGATAACCGGTTGACGGGCGACGACAAATCGCAATACCAGAAGTTTTTTCGTAAATTCGACGGGAATCAGATACTCGACGATACCGCACAGTATCTTGAGAATTACAAGCGCATCGTGCGGCTCATCGGCGAAAGTTTTCCTGACGCTGGAATAGAGATTCTTCTGCACAATCTGACAAATCCGGCCAAAGCGCTTTATCACATAAAAAATAATGTCACCGGCAGAAATGTGGAAGCGCCTGCAACTAATCTGGTGCTCGATCTAAAGATGCGCCGAATGCAGAACCGTGACAAGCTGAATTACGAGCTGAATATTGGCGCCAGAAAATTCAAATGCACGACAATTCCGATCTATCGCGAAAATTATGGTCTTGTCGGCGCAATCTGCATAAACGTCGACATCAATTATCTCAATGAGAGAGTCCGGAACAATGAACAGGATCTGGACGCATTCATCGGCGCACTTTGCAAAACCGATATGATTCTGGATGAAAACATACTCAGCAAGGACGAGTACGATAAAGCACTGTCAGGCAAGCGGCACTTTCGCGATTTTGCTGCCATGGCCGGGTAATGCATGCGGGCCCCGCGAAATCGGACGGCAATATCCGGCGAGTGCAGGTAGCGCTCGTCCTTACCGGCACATTTATGGTCGTCGAGGTCATCGGCGGCATGTTGTCCGGATCGCTGGCCTTACTGGCCGACGCCGGGCACATGCTGACCGATACCATGGCACTGGCGCTTGCCGCGGTCGCGTTTCGAGTAAGTCTGCGACCGGCCGATACGAAGAGGAGCTACGGCTACCACCGGTTTCAGATACTGGCCGCTTTCGTGAACGGTCTGAGCCTGCTGGTCATCGTCGGCTGGATCCTGATCGAGGCCGTAAGGCGCATGATCGCTCCCCCGGAGGTAATCGGGACGACCATGCTCGTCGTGGCCACGGCCGGCCTGGTGGTCAACATCACGGCATTTCTTGTCCTGCACGGAGGCGATCGTGACAACCTCAATATTCGCGGCGCGGCGCTGCACGTGGCCGGCGATGTTCTGGGATCGCTCGCGGCGATCATCGCGGCCGTGGTGATTATCTACACGGCCTGGATGCCGATCGACCCGATTCTCTCCGTCGCGGTGGCATTCCTGATCCTGCGCAGCGCCTGGCACCTCGTCAAACGCAGCGCACACATCCTGCTCGAAGGCACGCCGGAATGGCTCGATCAGACAGGGATGCAGAGCCGGATCATCGATAGAATCCCGGCGGTGACGGGAATACATCACGTGCATGTCTGGGGGCTGACGCCGCAACACCTGATGCTGACCATGCATGTCGTGCTCGGACACGAGCCCCCGGATTCGACCGCCATCGTGAGACGCGTGAAGGGAGTCCTGCGCGAGGACTTCGGAATCGATCATTCAACGATCGAGATAGAAACCGACGACTGTGCCGATCACTGAGGATCAATGACGCCTATGTAAGGCAGCGTTCGATCCCGCTCGGCATAGTCCAGACCGTAACCGACGACCCAGTCATCGCCGATCGTGAATCCGAGGTAATCGATGTCCAGGTCAACCTCGGTGCTGTGCTCTTTGTGAAGCAGTACGCAGGTGCGCACCGACGCCGGCCCTCGGGACTTCAACATATCGATCAGGTAGCGAAGCGTGTGTCCGGTGTCGACGATATCTTCCACGATGAGGACGTGCTTGCCCGCAATGCTGCTGCGCACGTCCATCACCAGCCGCACGGCACCGCTGGGCACGTCGCCGTCCTCGTAGCTTGATACTGCGATGAACTCGATCGACCTGGGCACGGTCAGACGGCGGGCGAGGTCGGCGAGCAGGACAAACGCCCCTTTCAGAACACCGACCAGCACCACTTCATCCTTGTCGGCATAGTCGGCCGAGATCTGGGCAGCCAGCTCATCGACGCGGTCCAGGATCTCTTTTTCACTGATCAGCGCTTTGGGCGTTTTTTCGCTCACGCGATGTTCCCTGTCACGGGACCCGATAGTGGGGCAGCCGTATGCTAGGCTGATGTGCCGCGGTCACGCAAGCGAAATCGGGGACGGATCCCGAGGGGTCCGCTCCACGGTTACCCGTTGTTGGAAATTAGGGGCCGAATCAACCATGCGAAGATGATTGCGACCACGGCCAGTGACCAGACGATAACGGCGCCGGCAGGCATATCCATTCGTGACGACAGGGCGAGCCCTGACAGGTAGCCCACGATTCCGACGCCGTAGGCGCATGTCAGCCGCGTCCCGCGGGCTTCGATTCTGCGCGTCGCGAGTGCCGGGATAATCAGGCTGGCAAAAACCAGATAGACGCCGACGAGCTGCATCGATGCAGTGACCGCAAACGCGAACAGGCCATAAAAGCCGACGCCGCGAGTCTTGTCTCGAAACAGGTACCACAGCGTGAGAATGGCGGCGCTGACGATGGCTATCGGTAATAAGCCGTCGAGGGTTACCCACAGTATCTGCCCAACGAGCAGCTCCTTCAGATGCTCGCTACCGTGCGGGTTTCCTGCGAGTACGAGGATGCCGGCCGTCGCGGCAAGGATAAAGCAGACGCCGATCAGCGCTTCCTGAATTTTCGGCCAGCGCCTGTCGGTCCAGTTCAGTATGAGCGCCGCAATGAGCGCCGCGGAAACCGCGGCTATCTGAACCATGTACCCGTGCTGGTCCCAACCCATGGCGTCCGCCGCAATAACGCCGAGGCCTGCGACCTGGGCAATGGCGAGATCGATGAAAATGATTCCGCGACGCAGCACCTCGGCGCCGAGCGGCACATGAGTGGCAAGCACCAAAAGGCCTGCGAGCAATGCCGGGCCGATAATGCTCAGTTCAACAGCATTCACCCGGCCAACTCCTCGAGAATCGTCAGCGTCGCATCCATCAACTCGAATAGATCCGACGGGCCGTCCGACGTGTGGACGGTATACGGTAATTGCAATGAACGCACCTTCAACCGCCGGGACAACCACGCCGATGGCTTTTCGTTTGCGTAGGGCGTGTGGACGACGGCGGCGGGCGGATCCGGAGACAATCGTTCGACAAGAGCGGCGAGGTGCGCGGCGCTCGGCGGGATGCCGGGTTTCGGCTCCAGCGTGGCCACTATGTCGAGGTCGAGCCAGTCGGCGAGATAACTGAAGCTGCGGTGGTGCGAGGCCAGCCGAAGCCCGCGCAAGGCTTCGCCGCGCGCCTCCCAGCCCGTGACGGCCTGCTCCCAGCGCTCCAGGAACGCCTGCAAGCGTCGGCGGTAGTCACCGCCATTGGCCGGATCGAGCGCACCGAGCCGCTCGGAGAGTATCTCTGCGATACGTGCAATGTTATTAGGGTTGAGGTGAATATGCGGATTGCCCTGCGGATGGATGTCGCCCTGCGACCTGTCGATCAACTTCGGAATCTTGAGCTTGCGGACGAAGTCCGCCGCCAGTAAATAACCCGGCCGGCCCGGCTGTATGTCCGGGTTTCCGGCCCGTCGCAGCAACAGGGGCAGCCAGCCGATTTCGAGATCGGCGCCGGTGCAAAAGAGCAGGTCCGCGCGCCGAGTCGCCGCGATCAGGCTGGGTCTTGCCTGCAGCCGGTGCGGGTCCTGGGCAGCAGTCGTCGCGACGGTCACGGTCGTGTTGTCGCCGGCCAGCTCTTTGACGAGTGAACCCCACTCAGGCTCGCAGGCGAATACCTCGATGGCGTTGGCCGCGCACGGCAGCACCACGAGAGACAGTGTCGCCAAGAATCGTTTCATTGCCGGGTCTCCTAGAACTCGTGCGCGCCATGGGCGCCGACGCTCATGAGGTACTGCAACAGGAACTGGCTGTCGCTTCGAGCCAGCACCCGGTCCTCGATGAACTGCATCCGCAGACGGCTGAACTCACTCGGTGACCAGTCGATCATGAGCGTGTCCCTGGACGAACGCCGCCCCGGGTCTTCCAGAATCGTGCCCGCGAACGACGCTCCGTTGTCGGCGTCGACCTCATCGTGC
>JBHIDG010000229.1:0-5470 GCA_046760025.1 Woeseia sp.
CCCATAAGATTCAGGAGCCGCCGAAGCGCGCCCCTGTTCTCGGACACAATTTCCCGGCCCCTGCTTCCGATTCGCGCCGCTTCGTCGCGGTCGACGAACAATGCTCTAACTGAAGCCGCCAATTCATCCGAATCCCGAACGCGGACGCAGGCACCGACCTCGATAAACATATCCGCTATATCCTGTGCGTTGAAGAGATGGGGGCCGGTGACGACCGGCATTCCCAGGGCCGCCGGTTCGAGAAGGTTGTGGCCGCCAATCGGTACCAGAGTTCCGCCGACAAATGCGATGTCGCTTGCAGCATAAAACATCTGCAACTCTCCCATCGTGTCGCCGAGGAATACATTGGCATCGTCCGGGCATGGTCGGCCTTTGGTTCGCGATATGTATTTGAATCTTTTCCTTCGGAGCAGCGCCTCCACCGTGCCAAACCGTTCCGGATGTCTTGGCACGAGGATCAGCAGCGCGTCGGGTATCGCGTCGAGCAACTGCAGGTGTGCCGACAGCACCTGCTCTTCCTCTTTGTCATGAGTGCTTGCAGCAATCCACACCGGCCTGCCGGCAAAATTCTGCTCCCGAAACGTCGCAGCATCCGCTTCGAGATCCGGCGGCAGCTCGAAATCGAACTTGATATTGCCCGTTACCCAGGTTCGTTCCGGCGCCGCGCCGAGCGACCGGAAACGATCGGCATCCGTCTCGCTCTGGGCAGCAATGATGATTCCGTGCGACAGGGTCTCGCGGAACAGTGGCAGGAAGCGACGATATCGATTCACCGCTTGCGGCGAAATGCGCGCACTGACAAGCATCAGCGGAATTTCCCGCTTGCCACAGGCATCGTACAGGTTCGGCCAGATTTCGGTTTCCATGATCAATGCCAGGTCCGGCTTGATGGATCGAAAAAAATTCCGAACGGCGGGTGGAATTTCGAAAGGGATATAACAATGGGCTACCTCGTCGCCGAACAGCCCCCGCACTCGTGCCGCGCCGGTGGGCGTGACCGTGGTAACCAGCAATCGCCGATCGGGGAATCGTTGTTGCAATGCCCCTACCAATGGGACGGTCGCCTGTACTTCCCCGACGGATACCGCATGGATCCAGATAGTACCCTCCGACAACAGCGGGTAACCCAGGCCGAGCCTCTGGCCCAGGCGATCCCAGTAGCTCCGATTGGCCACGCCGCGAAAAATCCAGTAAAGCGCGTACAGCGGCGAGACCAGATAGGTAACGAGAACGTAGGCGAAGCGCATTGTAATAGGGGACAGTTTACTTAATTCGAGAAAGCCGGGAACGGCGAATTAAGTAAACTGTCCCCCGACTACTCCGCTACCCGCATTTCGAATCGCCGCAACTCAGGCAGGTCATGCATCCTTCCATCATGACGACCGCCGCCGTGCTGCACTTCGAACAGAGTTGTGCGCCTTCCGGATACTCGCTCTTGGAGAAAGCGTCCTGCTGTTTGGTGCTGGCTTCGAATTCTGCCCTTTTTTCCTCGACTAGCCTTTTCTGGCGTTCGTCGAGTTCCGGTTTCGAGAGCAGGCCAATTGCTATCAGGTGCTTTTCGACTATGTAACCCAGCTCCGCAATAATCGACGGCATAAATACGCCACCCGGTTTCCAGTAGCCGCCGCGTGGATCGAACACCGCCTTGAGTTCGTCTACGAGGAACGTCACGTCGCCGCCCTTCCGGAATACCGCGGAAATAATGCGCGTCAGGGCAACGATCCATTGGTAATGGTCGAGGTTTTTCGAATTGATAAAGACCTCGAACGGTCTGCGCTTTTCGTACTCCGTTCCTTCATTCAGGACGATGTCGTTGATCGTTACGTACATGGCGTGATCGGACACCGGTGTCTTGACCTTGTACGTCGAGCCGATGAGCATCTCCGGACGCTCGAGTTTTTCGTGCATGCGGATGACTTCTGCACCGCCGCCACCCGCCTGTTCGCGCCTGTATTCGATTGCTTGTGAGGTGGGCGTCTCATCTGCAGTCTGCTTGACCGCGTAACCAACGATTTTCTTATCAATTTTCTTCGTGCTCATTTATCGGTTCCCGGAAGACTTAGAACTTGCCGTAATAGCCTTCCTTCAATGCATCAAACAAATTCGCGGCGGTATGTACTTCGCCGTCATATTCGATTTCTTCATCGCCTTTCAGCTCGACCTCGGTGCCATCTTCGAGCGTAAACGTATAAAGCGTATTTTTGAGGTCTTTCTCTTTAACCAGTACGCCCTGGAATGCTTCTGGATTAAAACGGAACGTCGTACAGCCCTTCAGGCCCTGCTCATAGGCGTAAAGATAAATGTTCTTGAAATCCTCGTAAGGATAATCGGTGGGAACATTGGCCGTCTTGGAAATGGACGAATCGATCCACTTCTGGGCCGCCGCCTGTATGTCGACATGAGCCGTCGGCGTAATGTCGTCCGCCGTGACAAAATAATCCGGCAATTCCTCTTCCGACCCGCCATCCGTGCGCGCGCCCTTCGGCATTGCCTGCGGATTCACCAGACTCCGGTATGCGAGCAGCTCGAAGGAGAACACGTCGACCCTTTCCTTGGACTTTCTCCCCGCCCGAATCACGTTTCTGAAGTAATGGTGCGCAAAGCTCGGCTCGATGCCGTTGCTCGCGTTATTTGCCAGTGACAGCGAGATCGTTCCCGTCGGGGCGATCGAGCTGTGATGCGTAAATCGCGCACCCACCTCCGCCAGCTCATCAACCAGGGCCGGTGCTTGCTCTGCGATCTGCTGCATATAGTGGCTGTAGCGGCTGTGCAGAGTGCGGCCGGCCACTTTGTCGCCAGCCTTGTATCCGTCTTTCCCCATTTGCGGGCGCTTGGTGAGCATCTCGCGCGTTACCTCGAACTCCTCGTCCATGATTGGCGCCGGCCCTTTCTCCCGAGCAAGATCGAGCGCAGCTTGCCACCCGGCGAGCGCCAGTTGCTTCGCGACTTCCTCCGTGAAGCTCACGGATTCCTTGCTGCCGTAATACATACGCAACATCGTGATGGTCGAACCGAGCCCCAGGAAGCCCATCCCATGGCGACGCTTGCGCCTGATCTCGTTGCGCTGCAAGGGAAGCGGCAGGCCATTTATTTCGACGACATTGTCGAGCATGCGTGTGAAGACCTTGACGACCTTTCGAAATTCATCCCAATCGAAGCGTGCATTCTCGGTGAATGGTTCCAGCACGAATTTCGTAAGATTGACCGATCCCAGCAGGCAGGAACCGTAGGGCGGGAGCGGCTGTTCGCCACAGGGATTCGTCGCGCGGATGTTCTCGACGAACCAGTTGTTGTTCATCTCGTTGACTCTGTCGATCAACACAAATCCGGGCTCGGCAAAGTCATAGGTGGACGCCATAATGACGTCCCACACGCGCCCCGCCGGCATGCTGCGATAGATCTTGCAGGCCACCAGGCCGTCCGGGTTGCGCACGTAGTTCTCGGGCTCCGGCCATTCACGCCAGACGAACTGCTTCTCATCCTCGGTGTCGAGTCCGTCCTGCTCGATTTCTTTCGGCGTCACGGGAAATGCGAGCTCCCACTTGTCGTCGTTCTGCACCGCCCGCATGAACTTGTCGGTTATCAGAAGCGAAAGATTGAACTGCCGCAACCGACCGTCTTCGCGCTTTGCGCGTATGAACTCTATGATATCCGGATGCCCGACATCGAAGGTGCCCATCTGCGCACCGCGCCGGCCCCCTGCCGAAGACACCGTGAAACACATCTTGTCGTAGATATCCATGAACGACAGCGGCCCTGAAGTATACGCGCCCGCACCGGTGACATATGCGCCTTTCGGCCTCAGCGTCGAAAACTCATAGCCGATGCCGCAGCCCGCCTTGAGCGTCAGTCCGGCCTCGTGAACTTTGTTCAGGATGTTGTCCATCGAGTCGGCGACCGTTCCGGATACCGTGCAGTTGATCGTCGATGTCGCCGGCTTGTGCTCCTGGGCGCCGGCGTTCGAGATGATCCGCCCTGCCGGGACGGCGCCGTTTCTCAGCGCCCAGAGAAATTCTTCGAAACACTGTTCGCGCAGTGCTTCTTGCTCGACTTCTGCGAGTGCCCGCGCGACACGTTTGAAGGTGTCGTCGATTGTCTCATCGATCACGGTTCCGTCCTTCGCGGTCAGTCGATATTTCGCTCCCCAGATATCGAGCGATGCTGGCTGAAATGTGATATCGGCTACAGAACTGGCGTCGACATGAACCGCGGACTTCATCTGGTCCCGAACTCCCCTGAACTCCCTAAGGAGACCCCAAAAATCAGTTTTTCACCCGGTCTCGCTGCGCTTTGTCAAGCGAATAAGACCCCGCTCACCGCTATCCAATTTGCTGCGGCGAGTGCCAAAAATGGCCTCTAAACTTCGTTATGGCAGGCACAAGATGTTGTGCTTGCAAGAACACAAGATTATGCCTGCGCGGGCCCACTGTCAAGGCCTCGCCGGTTTTTTTTCCTAAGCTATTAACATATATATTTCAATGGCTTATGATAACTACTAAAATAAGCCCTTTAAATTGTTAGCGAAAAAAACGACGCTTTTGCAAAAAAGAATTATCACTATATCTAGTGCCATTAAGTGAAATACAAAACGCATTTGTTCGCCCCGAAATCGCGTCTATCTCGGCTCGAAATCGGCCCTTGAAAAGGCACTCCACGACCTTATTTTAGCCGGCAACAATGCATTTTCCCGGGGCCTTTTCAGTGTCATGCACGCCGAAATCGCACCCTTTTTGGAGGAGCTAGCTATGAAACTACGCAGATATGAACCCTGGTCACTTTTGGACCTCTTCGAGCGCGATCTGATACCGCTTGCCGGTCACAGACCGGCGCTGAGCCATGCGAACGGAACGGTAGCCGACTGGGTGCCGGCCGTTGATATCCTTGAGGAAACGGACAGGTTCGTCCTCAAGGCCGACGTGCCCGGCGTCGACCCGGCCGATATCGAAGTCAGCATGGATGCAGGCGTATTGAGCCTGTCGGGTGAGCGACACAGCGAAACGAGCGACCAGTCGGAAGGCCTGAAGCGGGTCGAGAGAATCGCCGGCAAGTTTTACCGGCGGTTTACCCTGCCGGAAACCGCTGACGCCGAAGGCGTTTCTGCCAAGAGCGGCAACGGTATCCTCGAAGTCACAATACCGAAGCAGCCCGAGGTCCAGGCGAAACGCATCACCGTGGAAGCCGCCTGACCCGATTGACGGAAAGTTGCGACCACCGCCCGCCCCGGCGCATCCATATTGAGATGAGCCGGGGCGGCACGGGTCTTGGCCGGAACTTTTCAGCACCTCTCGTTGTCCCCCGCTAAAGCGGATATCATTGCTAAGGAGCCACGCACCGCTCGAGGAAATGTCATTCATGAGCACGAATCTTAGGTTTATCTGGGCCGCCGCCCTGGTGTCGCTGGCAGCGATCGGCTCTGCGGCCCTGCCCGACCAGGTCGCTGGCCGACCGGTGCCGAGCCTCGCACCGCTCG
>JBHIDG010000230.1:0-5400 GCA_046760025.1 Woeseia sp.
CAAACCGGCCTTAATCTCATCGAAAACCGATCATTCATGAAATATCCGGGCTAGCGCAAAGGCAATGCAGTAAGCGGCGACTGTATTGTATGAGGACATAGTGCGCTCCTTTGATAGGATTATGACAGGGAACGATCCCCAATCAGCGAATATCTCTTTTATGGTCCTGTATTCCTAATATAGTGCGAATGGCCTGGTCTAGCAAGAATATGGTAGTACTAGACATATTGTGAGGTACTTGGGCACCATAGGGCGATTGTCGACACTGGAAATACCAGACGGCATGAATTGGAACCGCTCCGGGTATTCCGGAAATTCGTTCGTGTGAGTCAGCCCATGCGGGGGGCAACCGGCTACACAAGCTTGGTCAGGTCTATCACTCTTTGGCTCGGAGCCCGAGAAGGAACCGGGCCGCATATACTCACTATCACAATGGATCCGTCGCAGTTCATCGATCAGATCCGGCGCGGCGTTGCGGCGCTGGGGCAGGAGCTGTCCGGGGAAAGCGTGTGCAAGTGCGCCAGGTTGCTTTGCGAACTCGATTGTTGGGGCCGACGCATGAACCTGACGGCGATCCGGGGACGGGATGCAATGGTCAACGGCCACGTGCTCGACAGCCTGTCGGTCAGGCCGCATATCCTCGGCAATACACTGATAGACGTCGGCACCGGGGCCGGCTTTCCGGGCTTGCCACTGGCGATCGCGGAACCGGATATCGACGTCGAACTCATTGACAGCAACGGCAAGAGAATCAGCTTCATCCGGCACGTTATCGGTGAGCTCGGGATTTCCAATGCCAGGGCGATCAAGGTGCGCGTCGAGGACTATGAACCCGACAGGCGCTTTGATACTGTGATCGCGAGAGCCTTTGCATCGTTACCACGCCTTGTAGATCTGGCCGGTCATCTGGTGGCGGAACGAGGCGTCATGCTGGCACAGAAGGGCCGGTACCCGGCCGACGAACTGAATGAAATACCCGATGGATGGGAATACAGCGTGAGCGAATTGACCGTCCCGGGACTGCATGTGAGGCACCTCGTCAAGCTTCATCGCAGGGAAACCGACGGATGACGCGCGTCATTGCCATAGCCAACCAGAAAGGCGGCGTCGGCAAGACCACCACCTGCGTGAACCTCGCGGCGTCGCTGGCCGCAACGCATCGGCGAGTTCTGCTGGTCGACATGGATCCGCAGGGCAATGCGACCATGGGCTGCGGCATCGACAAGATGAGCCTCGAGCGCTCGGCCTGCAATGTGCTTCTGGGCGAGGAGTCGGCGGCGGACGCGATCGTCTCCGCGCCCGAAGGCGACTTCGCCGTACTGCCGGGCAACGAGGACCTGACGCTCGCCGAAGTAACGCTGCTGCAGGAAATCGGCAGGGAGATGCGATTGCGCCAGGCGCTGGCGCCGGTACGCGGCCTGTACGACTTCATTCTGATCGACTGTCCGCCGTCGATAAACATGTTGACGATCAATGCGCTGACGGCTGCCGGTGGCGTACTGATACCGATGCAGTGCGAGTATTACGCGCTCGAGGGCTTGAGCGCTCTGTTGAACACGATCGAGCAGGTACGAAAAACGGTCAATCCGAATCTCGAGGTGTTCGGCCTGCTTCGCACCATGGTCGATCCGCGCATCAACTTGTCGAACGAGGTGTCGGCGCAACTGATTGCCCATTTCGACGACAAGGTGTTCAGAACGGTCATCCCCAGAAACGTCCGTCTTGCCGAGGCGCCTAGTTTCGGCCGTCCGGCGATGTACCACGACAGGTCATCGCGGGGAGCGATCGCTTATCTCGCCCTGGCCGGAGAAGTGCTCAGACGCGAGGACGAGCGCCTGGCCGTCGGGCAGTAGCAACGTCAATTGGCTAAACTAGCAAGGGACGGACCCCCGCCATGGGGATCTCGAATGGGGTGTTGTCGAAAAACATGGGCTTAGTCCCCGGAGACACTCGAATGACAGCCAGGAAAAAACGGCTAGGCCGCGGGCTAGAAGCGCTTCTGAGCAGGCCTGTCGCCGAAACTGTGTCAATCACCGGGGCCGACAATCTTCGCGATATCCCGCTGGAGCTTCTGCAGCGGGGTCAGTATCAGCCGCGGGTCGACATGCGCCAGGATACGCTCGAGGACCTTGCAAACTCGATCAAATCACAGGGCGTCGTACAGCCTATCGTCGCCCGGCCGCTGCAACGAGCGGATGACGATGTGCAGCGGTATGAAATAGTCGCCGGCGAACGCCGCTGGCGCGCGGCCCAGATGGCGGGACTGTCCGATATTCCGACCGTGGTGCGTGCCGTTCCGGACAATGCCGCGATCGCGGTGTCGTTGATCGAAAACATTCAGCGCGAAAACCTGAATCCACTCGAGGAGGCCCGGGCCCTCGATCGCCTGATAAGAGAGTTCGAGCTGACGCACCAGGAAGCGGCCGATGCGGTTGGCCGGTCCCGCGTTGCCGTGAGCAATCTGTTGCGGTTGCTGGATCTGTCAGAACGCGTCAAGCCGATGCTCGAATCCCGGCAGATCGAGATGGGCCACGCCCGGGCGCTATTGGCCATCAGCAGCGCGGCGCGCCAACTGGAGGCGGCCCGGGAAATCGTCAGGAAGCAACTGTCGGTACGCGCGGCCGAACAGCTCGTCAGGCGCTTGCTGTCGGATCAGACAGCAAAAAAATCCAAAAAAAAGGCGGGCAAGGCGAGCGCAGACATACGACGGCTGGAGGTCGAAGTCTCCGACAAGCTGGGCGCCAAGGTGCGAATCGATCATTCGCAGCGCGGATCAGGCAAGGTCGTGATCACCTACAACAGCCTCGACGAACTCGACGGGATCCTCAAGCACATCAAATAGCAATCCGGTCTGGGGTCGGGCCGACTCCCGGCCGATCGGCGGCGGGTGTTGAAAGAGCGCCGGAAAACCCCATGAAAGCCTCACGAAACCTGGTGATTCAGGTGCCCAGCTTGATTGCCTTGCACCATCGGCGACACTATAATGCGCGGGCTAAACACAGGCCCGCCTGGAAAGATCGTTTTCATAACGCCACCAACCGCCGGTTAGCCGATGGACGTGGCGTTTTTAGTGCCGGAGGCAGGGTGAGTCTCATCTCGAAAGTCCTGCTGGCACAGCTGGGCCTGAGCGTGGTTCTTGCCATGTTGTTTTGGGGCATCGGCGGAGGCGTGCCGGCCTACTCGGCGTTACTCGGTGGGCTGACCTGCGTAATCCCGAACGCCTTTCTGGCGCTGCGACTCGTAGCGCCACGCCGCGATCCCGGCCCGCAGGGCCTGGTGCGGGCAGCATACATTGGGGAACTCGGAAAGCTGGCCTTGACCGTGCTGATGTTCGGCATCGTGTTTGCGCTGGTGCGGCCCATCGCAGCGTGGCCGTTGTTCACGGGCTTCATCGCCGCGCAGCTCATGACGTTTGCCGGCGTTCTGATGCGGGACAAAGAAGTACAGGTGGAAGAGAGAACAAAGAATGGCGACTGAAGGCGGACACCTGACCACCGGTGAGTACATCACGCACCATCTGCAGAACTTACAGGTCTGCAGGGCGGACGGTGAGTGGGTCTGGAACCACTGCGCCGGCAATCCGATGACCATCAACGTCGATTCCATGTTTTATTCCGTGGTACTAGGGGTGTTGTTTATCTCGCTTTTCGGCAGGGCTGCCAGCAAAGCAACCAGCGGTACGCCCAGCAAATTCCAGACCTTTGTCGAAGTCATCGTGGGTTTCGTTGACGGCGCCGTCAAAGATACGTTTCACGGAAAAAGCAATCTGATCGCCCCTCTGGCGCTAACCATCTTCATCTGGATTTTCTTGATGAATTTTATGGACCTCATCCCTGTCGACTGGCTTCCGGAACTGGGCAAAAAGGCGGGTGTGCCGTATATGAAGGTTGTGCCGACGACCGATGTCAACGTTACTTTCGGCATGTCGATAGCCGTTTTCTTTTTGATCATCTTCTATACGCTCAAGTTCAAGGGGTTCGGCGGCTTAATCGGAGAGCTGACGTTGCATCCGATCGCGCCGCCTACCAGGGGGCTCGGACTGATCGCCGCGCCGTTCATCATGGCCTTCAATTTTGTTCTCGAATCGGTCGCACTGCTGGCAAAGCCCGTGTCTTTGTCATTGCGACTGTTCGGCAACATGTTTGCCGGCGAGCTCATCTTTATTCTGATCGCGATCCTCGGCTTGTGGCAGTTGGCTTTCTTGCATTTTGCGTGGGCTATTTTCCACGTGCTGATCGTGACGCTGCAGGCCTTTATTTTCATGATGCTGACCATAGTCTATTTGAGCTTGGCAGCAGAAGCGCATTGATTGTTAGGTAGATGACTTGAACTCATTGAGGAGACACTGATGGAAACTGTAATTGGGTACACGGCGCTTGCCGTCGCAATTCTGATCGGCCTGGGTGCTCTGGGCGTCGGGGTCGGCATGGGGCTATTGGGCGGGCGCTTCCTGGAAGGCGCGGCAAGGCAGCCCGAACTGGCGCCGATGTTGCAGATAAAAATGTTCATCGTTGTGGCGTTGCTGGACGCCGTGGCGATGATCGGCGTCGGGATCGCGCTGTTTTTCGCTTTCGCGAATCCGTTTATTGATCAGCTGCGAGACGCCACTGCGCCTGTAACGGGCTAAGGCTCTGGACCGGCAAATAAAAGGAATCTCCGGTGGATATTAATTTGACCCTTTTGGGCCAGTCGGCCGCAATGATCATTTTTGTTGCGTTCTGTATGTGGAAGATCTGGCCACCGATAATGAGAGCGATCGAGGATCGTCAGACAGAGATCGCCGACGGACTCGCCGCCGGCGAACGCGGGCGGCAGAGCCTCGAAAAAGCGACCGCCGAAGCCGAGGAGATCGTCGATGCCGCGCGCAGGCAGGCAAGCGGCATTCTCGACCAGGCGCACGCGCGCGCGAACGAGATAGTCGCGGAAGGCAAGACCGATGGCGCAAGGGAGCGCGAGCGGCAACTCGCTGCGGCGCGCGCCGAGGTCGAGCAGGAAACGAATCGCGCACGCGAGGAACTGCGAGGCCAGGTGTCGGCGATAGCCGTGGCCAGCGCCGAGAAAATCCTGCAGCGGGAAATCGACAAAAAGGCTCACGAGGATATCCTGAGCAAGCTGGCCGCCGAACTGTAAGTCCGGACGAAAAATGACTGACAACCACACCATAGCAAGACCCTACGCACAGGCCGTTTTCGAGCTCGCGAGAGAGCGAAAGGCCCTCGCAGAGCTGTCGGATGCGCTGGCCGTCGCCAGGGATTTGCTGAGCGATGGCCAGGCCGCAGAGTTTCTCGCCAATCCGAGCCTGACGGATGATGAGAGACTTTCGTTCCTGACGGAGCTGTTCAAATCGGCAGGCGGCCGATCGTTGGTCTTCGCCGGTGAGAGCGAGCGCGGCACGAACTT